>NZ_SMKB01000523.1:0-821 GCF_004348575.1 Actinomadura sp. 7K534 | reverse complement strand
GTCGAGGAGTGCGGGGTGGAGGGTGTAGCCGGTGGCGGCTTCGGGGTCGGGTAGCCGGATCTCGGCGTAGACGGCGTCCGGCGTGCGCCAGGCCGCCCGGACGCCCTGGAAGAGCGGGCCGTAGGCGAAACCGCGTTCGCCGAATCGCCGGTAGAGGTCGTCGGTCGCCACGGGACGGGCGCCGGGCGGCGGCCAGACGCCGAGGTCCGGCGCCTCGGAAACGGCCGGTGAGCCGGGGGCCAGCGCGCCGGTGGCGTGGCAGGTCCAGGGCTGCTCGTCGTCGCCGTCGTCGGGACGGGCATGGATGGTCAGGGCGCGATGGCCGTCACCATCGGACGCGTGCACGGTGACCTGGACGAGCGCGGGCGCGTCCCGATCGAGGACGAGGGGCGAGTGGAGGGTGAGTTCTTGGAGGTGGGGTGTTCCGGTGTGGTCGCCTGCGTGGATGGCGAGTTCTAGGTAGGCGGTGCCGGGGAGGACGGGTGTGTCGTTGATGGCGTGGTCGGCGAGCCAGGGGTGGGTGTCCAGGGACAGGCGCCCGGTGAACACGGTGGTCTGCTCGTCGGCGAGCGTCACGCAGGCGCCGAGCAGCGGATGCTCGGCGTCCTTCAACCCCGCTGCGGTGACGTTGGCGACGCCGACCTGGGCGCGCAGCCAGTACCGCTGCCTCTGGAAGGCGTAGGTGGGCAGTGCGGGCGGGCTCGCGGGCCGTGGGATGCCGATGGCTTCGAGGATGTGGGTCCAGGTGAGGTGGGTGCCTTGGGTGTGGAGGGTGGCGAGGTTGGTGAGGAGGCGGGTCCAGGTGCTGTCTCTTATACACA
>NZ_SMKB01000522.1:0-822 GCF_004348575.1 Actinomadura sp. 7K534 | reverse complement strand
GTTGCACCGGCCGCCCCGCCCGCCCGGGCCGTACCCGCCGACCGTACCCGCCGCGCGGGCCCGGTCACCGCAGCCAGCCGGGGCGGATCACGCCGGTCTCGTAGGCCAGCACCACCAGCTGCGCCCTGTCCCGCGCCCCCAGCTTGGCCAGGATGCGGCTGACGTGGGTCTTGGCGGTGGCGGGCGACAGCACCAGCCGCCCGGCGATCTCCTCGTTCGACAGCCCCGCCGCGACCAGTTCCAGCACCTCCCGCTCGCGGTCGGTGAGCGAGTCCAGGTCCGCCGCGGGCGGCGGCGCGGTGAGCCGGGACGCGAACTCGGCGATGAGCCGCCGCGTCACGGCCGGCGCCAGCAGCGCGTCGCCGCGCGCCACGACCCGCACCCCGCGGACCAGCTCGGCCGGCTCGGTGTCCTTGACCAGGAACCCGCCGGCGCCCGCCTTGATCGCGCCGTAGACGTAGTCGTCCAGGTCGAACGTCGTCAGGATCACCACGCGGACGGCCTGCAGCGCCGGGTCGGCGACGATGAGGCGGGTCGCCTCCAGGCCGTCCAGGACGGGCATGCGCACGTCCATCAGCACCACGTCGGGCCGCAGCAGCGCCGCCTGCCGCACCGCCTGCTCCCCGTCCCCGGCCTCGGCGACGACCTCGATGTCGTCCTCGCCCTCCAGGATCGACCGGAACCCCGCCCGCACCAGCGTCTGGTCGTCGGCCAGCAGCACCCGGATCACCCGGCCCCCTCCGTCCGCGCACTCTCCGGTTCCGCGGCCGCGGCGCCGCCGTCCACCGGCAGCCGCGCCCACACCCGGAACCCTGTCTCTTA
>NZ_SMKB01000521.1:0-848 GCF_004348575.1 Actinomadura sp. 7K534 | reverse complement strand
CCGTCCCCGCCCGCGCCAAGAGAAGCCGCCGCCTCCGTGCTGTTCGCCTGCACCGGCAACAGCGCCCGCTCACCGATCGCGGAGGCCCTGCTGCGCCGCCGCACCGGCGGCCGGGTCGAGGTGACGAGCGCGGGCAGCCACCCCAAGCCGCGGCTGCACCCCGCCGCCGTGCGCGTGCTGAGCGAGCGGTACGGCATCGACGTCGCCGACCGGCGTCCGCGACGGCTGGACGACCTCGCCGACCGCGGCTTCACCCACGTGATCAGCCTGTGCGACAAGGTCCGCGAGGTCTTCCCCGACTTCGGCGACCACCCCCGGCGGATCCACTGGAGCATCCCCGACCCCGCCGCGGTCGGCGAAGGCCCCGCCGACGAATTCCAGGCGGCCTTCGCCCGCACGGCGGCCGAGATCGACGCACGTATCGGCTACCTGATACCTCGGCTCGCCCAACCGGAACAGGAGATCCGGCCATGACCACACCTGACCAGTTCGTCGGCGTCCGCTACATCGTGGACGACGTCCAGGCCGCCGTCGACTTCTACACGGCCCACCTCGGCTTCACGGTCCGCATGAGCGCCGCGCCCGCCTTCGCCGACGTGGTCCGCGGGCCGCTGCGGCTGCTGCTGTCCGGCCCGGCCAGCTCCGGCGCCCGCGCGACGCCCGACCCGGCCGAGCCCGGCCGCAACCGCATCCACCTCGTCCTGGACGACCTCGACGCCGAGATCGACCGGCTCCGCGCCGCCGGCCTGGCCTTCCGCACCGACATCGTCGCCGGCCCCGGCGGCCGCCAGATCCTGCTGACCGACCCCGCGGGCAACCTCATCGAACTCTTCGAACCCGCCCACCAC
>NZ_SMKB01000053.1:0-36621 GCF_004348575.1 Actinomadura sp. 7K534 | reverse complement strand
GTTCGGGGAGTGGTGGCGGGGCTCGGGAGACGGGGGTCGTGGCCGGTCCCGCAGTTGCCGCGGAGGAGTCGCTCACGGTTTTGCGGGAGTGGGCGGAGCGGCATAATCGGGCGGTCACTTCGGAGGACGTGGAACCTTGGCAGGACGCGGTGACGGGGGCGCTGGAAGCGCCCGTTACCGCGCGTGCTCGCAGGTTTGGGAAGTTGCCGAAATCGGCGCGGATCTCGCTGGCCAATCCGGTTTTCTATGTGCCTCGCCAGAGTGAATACCCCAGGTGGTTCGGGGTGGCCGCCCTGGAGCGGTCGGATGGGGGTGACCGGCAGGTGCTCGGGGTTTTCGTCAAGGACGATGCCGCGGGCGAGTGGCGGGCTGCGCATTGGCTGACGTTCAAGGGGCGGCCGCCGCAGCTCGCGCGGGACGAAGAGGGGTACGTGCTGGCCGCTTCCGAGTCCGGGCTGCCAAAGGCGCATGCCCGTTATCTCGGCGGCGATGATGATGCGCTGATCCCTGACAGCTACACGTCCAATGCCAGGGATCAGGAGATGGGTGACTGGACGGTCGAGCGCGGGGCGGTCACGCCCGGTCCAGGTGAGTCTTACGCGTTGCGGACCGAGGACGGCGGGGTGCTGGTCTGGTACGCGGTGAAGGAGGAGAAGACGCTGGCGGGAGGTGAGGCGTCCACGCTTCCGGAAGAAGTCCGGGTCCACCTGGAGAAGAACGGCGACGAACCGGGTGAGACGGTGCGGACGACCTGGCAGTGGCTGGTCATCGGTTACGCGCCCGAGTCCGGGAAGGGGCGCGTCCTGGGCGAGTCGGTCTCGCTCGTTGCCGCCCGGTGACCTGCGGCGTGCCGGGTGGCACGCCGCAGGCCGGGCCGCTCAGGACTCCGTGGACGGGAGGGAACTGGCGGTCACCAGGGTGCGGATTGCGCCCAGGGCCACCGACAGGGTCGCCAGGTCGAAGCTGTCGCTCTCCCAGATCTCGCTGAGCGTCTGCTGAGCGCGCTGGAGCGCGGGCTTGTTCTTCTCCGCCCAGTGGAGCATGCGCTCGTCCGGGTTCAGGCCGGCGGCGCTGGTGACCAGGACGTCATGGGTGAGCGCGGCGTGCGCCGTGTACAGGTCGTCGCGGAGGGCGGAGCGGGCCATCGAGCGCCACTTGTCGTCGCGCGGCAGCGCGATGATCCGTTCCCGCAGCCGGGACAGCTGCAGGCGGTCCGCGAGGTCGAAGTAGACCTCGGCGACCTCCTCGACGGGGCGGCCCGTCTCATGGGCGATGCCGACCAGGTCGAAGGTGGAGAAGGCCGGGACGAACGAGGCGCACTGCTCGGCCAGCTCGTCCGGGACGCCCCGCTCCGCGAAGCCGTCGCGGCGCTGCTCGAACGCGGCGAGGTCCAGGCCGACCAGCAGCTTCGACACGTGGGGGCGCAGCGCGGCCGCGCCGCCGCCGAAGAAGTCGATCGACTCGTGGATGTCGAACGGGGGCCGCCGGTTGTGCAGCAGCCAGCGGGCGCCACGCTCGGTGAGCTTGCGCGCCTCCAGCAGCATCGCGATCTGCGTGGCCTCCGAGACCTGGTGCGCCAGGCCCTCCACGGACTGCCAGAACCGCTGCATGTCGAACACGTCGCGGGCGACGAGGTAGGCGCGGGCGATGTCGGACGACGACGCGCCGGTCTCCTCGTTCATCCGGAACACGAACGTGGAGCCGCTGGCGTTGACCAGGTCGTTCACCACGGCGGTCGTGATGATCTCGCGGCGCAGCGGGTGCCGGTCCATGTAGTCACGGAACCGTGCGCGCAGCGGCGTCGGGAAGTAGTCGACCAGCCAGGACTCCAGGTACGGGTCGTCGGCCAGGTCGGACGCGGCGAGGTCGTGGTCGAGGGCGAGCTTGGCGTAGGCGAGCAGCACGGCGAACTCGGGACCGGTGAGCCCGAGGCCGGTCTGCCGCCGCTCGGCGAGCGCCTTGTCCTCCGGGAGGAACTCCAGGCGCCGCTGGAGCCGGCCGTCCCGTTCGAGCTTGCGCAGGTAGCGGGCGTGGATGTGCAGCATCGCCGGGGCCTGCGCGCGGGAGGCGGCGAGCACCACGTTCTGCCCGTAGTTGTCGCGCAGGACGAGCCGCCCGACCTCGTCGGTCATCTCGTACAGCAGGTTGTCGCGCTGCTTGCCGGTCAGCTCGCCGTCCCGCACCACCTGGTCGAGCAGGATCTTGATGTTGACCTCGTGGTCGGACGTGTCGACGCCGGCGGAGTTGTCGATGAAGTCGGTGTTGATGCGGCCGCCGCCGAGGGCGTACTCGATGCGGCCGAGCTGCGTCACGCCGAGGTTGCCGCCCTCACCGACCACGCGGCAGCGCAGGTCGGCGCCGTTGACCCGGACTGGGTCGTTGCCCTTGTCGCCGACGTCGGCGTTGCTCTCCATGGACGACTTGATGTAGGTGCCGATGCCGCCGTTCCACAGCAGGTCCACCGGCGCCTTGAGGACGGCCTTGATGAGCTCGTACGGAGTGAGGGTCTTCACCCCGTCGTCGAGGCCGAGCGCCTCGGTCATCTCCGGGGTCACCGCGATGGACTTGGCGGTGCGGGGGAACACGCCGCCGCCCTTGGAGATCAGCGAGGTGTCGTAGTCGGCCCAGCTGCTGCGCGGCAGCTCGAACAGGCGGCGCCGTTCGGCGAACGACGTCGCCGGGTCCGGGTCGGGGTCGACGAAGACGTGCCGGTGGTCGAACGCCGCGACGAGCCTGATGTGCTCGGAGAGGAGCATGCCGTTGCCGAAGACGTCCCCGGACATGTCGCCGATGCCGACGACGGTGAAGTCCTCCCGCTGGACGTCGGTGCCGAGGGAGCGGAAGTGGTACTTGACCGACTCCCAGGCGCCGCGGGCGGTGATGCCCATCCCCTTGTGGTCGTAGCCGACGGAGCCGCCGGAGGCGAACGCGTCGCCGAGCCAGAAGCCGTACTCCGCGGCGACCTCGTTGGCGAGGTCGGAGAACGTCGCGGTGCCCTTGTCGGCGGCGACGACCATGTAGGTGTCGTCGCCGTCGTGGCGGACGACGTTCGGCGGCGGGACGACCTTGCCGTCCACGAGGTTGTCGGTGAGGTCGAGCAGGCCGGAGATGAAGTCCTTGTAGCAGGCGATGCCGGCCTGCTGCCAGGCCTCCCGGTCGACGGACGGGTCGGGGAGCTGCTTGCCGACGAAGCCGCCCTTCGCGCCCGCCGGGACGATCACGGTGTTCTTCACGGCCTGCGCCTTGACCAGGCCGAGGATCTCGGTGCGGAAGTCCTCGCGCCGGTCGGACCAGCGCAGCCCGCCGCGCGCCACCGACCCGAACCGCAGGTGCACGCCCTCGACCTTCGGCGAGTACACGAAGATCTCGTAGGTGGGCCGGGGCTCCGGCAGGTCCGGGATGGCCTGCGGGTCGAACTTCATCGCCAGGTACGGCTTGCCCTGGTAGTAGTTGGTGCGCAGGGTGGCCTGGACGAGCGCCAGGTAGGCGCGGAGGATCCGGTCCTCGTCGAGGCTGGCGACCTCGTCCAGCTTGCCGCGGATCTCCTCGGTGATCCCGGCGCTGCGCTCCTCCTCGCCGCCCGCGATCGACGGGTCGAGGCGGCTCTCCCACAGCCGCATGATCAGCCGGGTGATGGACGCGTTGCGCAGCAGCACCTGCTCGACGTAGCGCTTGGAGAACGTCGTGCCGGTCTGCCGCAGGTACAGGGCGTAGGCGCGCAGGATCATGGCCTGCCACCAGTGCAGCCCGACGTGCAGCACGAGGGCGTTGAAGCCGTCGTTCTCGATCTCGCCGCCCCACAGCCGGGTGAACGCCTCCTGGAAGAGGCCCTTCACGGCGTCCTCGGGGACGTCGGCGGGCGGCGCGTACCGCAGGCCGAGGTCGTAGATCCAGAACCGCCGCCCGTCGGCGGTGACGATCTCGTAGGGCCGCTCGTCGATCAGCTCGACGCCCATGTTGTGCAGCAGCGGCAGCATCCGCGACAGCGAGATCGGCTCGCCCAGCCGGTAGATCTTCATCCGGCGCTCGCCCGGCCCGGCGCTGTACGGCTCGTACAGGTTGATCGAGGTGTCCTCGTCGGCGCCGAGGTCTTCGAGGCGGCGCAGGTCGGCCACGGCGGTGCGGGCCGGGAAGTCCGCCTTGTACGCCTCGGGGAAGGCGTCGCCGTACCGGCGGCCGAGGGTTCCGGAACGTTCCTCGCCGCACTGCTCCAGGATCGCGTCGGCGAGGTCGTCCGCCCAGGAGCGGGTGGCGGCGGCGAGGCGGGCCTCAAGGTCGGCGACGTCCACGTCGGGCAGCGGACGGCCGCGCTCGCCGCGGACGACGACGTGCAGCCGCGCCAGCATCGACTCGGTGACGTTCGCGCTGTAGTCGACGCTGACGCCCTCGAACGCCTCCCTCAGCAGCTCCTGGATGCGCAGCCGCACCTTGGTGGTGTACCGGTCGCGCGGCAGGTACACCATGCAGGACATGTAGCGGCCGTACAGGTCCTTGCGCAGGAACAGCCGCAGCTGGCGGCGCTCGCGGAGGCGGAGCACGCCGAGCGCGATGTGCAGCAGGTCGTCGACGGAGATCTGGAACAGCTCGTCGCGCGGGTAGCTCTCCAGGATCTCGATGAGGTCCTGGCCGTCGTAGCTGTCGGGGGTGAACCCGGCGAGTTCCAGCACCTCGTCCAGCTTGCGCTTCAGGACGGGGACGTGCGCGATCGACGCGCTGTAGGCGACGTGGGTGAACAGGCCGAGGAACCGCCGCTCGCCGGCGACCTCGCCGGACGCGTCGAACTTCTTCACCCCGATGTAGTCGAGGTACAGGGGGCGGTGGACGGTGGACCGCGAGTTCGCCTTGGTGAGCACCAGCAGGTGCTTCTCGGTCGCCTTCTCCCGCACCTCGGGCGGCAGCGCGGCGAAGCTGCCGGACTCGCGGGTGTCGCTGCGCAGGATGCCGAGCCCGGTGCCGGGCTCGGGCCGCAGCGCGCTTCCGTCGTCGGTGAGGGTGTAGTCGCGGTAGCCGAGGAAGGTGAAGTGCCCGTCGGCGAGCCAGTCGAGCAGCTCGACGCCCTCGGCGAGCTCCTTGGCGGGCAGGGGCGGCGGGTCCTTCTCGATGGCGGCGGCGATCTCCCCCGCCCTGGCGCGCATCTTCGGCTCGTCCTCGACGGCGACCCGGACGTCCTGCAGGACGCGCAGCAGGTCGCGCTCCAGCCCGTCCAGGACGGCCCGGTCGCTGGTGCGGTCGATCTCGATGTGGATCCACGACTCGTCAACGTCGGTGTCGCTGTCGAGCTTGCCGCGGAACGCCTTCAGGTGGCCGGCGACGTCGCGGTCCACGCCGAGGAGCGGGTGGACGATCAGGTGGGTGGTGAGGTGGTGCCGGGCGATCTCCATCGTCACCGAGTCGACGAGGAACGGCATGTCGTCGGTGACGACCTGGACGACCGTGTGGCCCGGGTCCCAGCCGTACTCCTCCAGCGTCGGGGTGAAGACGCGGACCTTCGCGCGCCCCTGGGGGCGCTCCTCGCCGAGCGTCCGGTGCGCCAGCGCGGGGCCGCAGATGTCGGCCGGATCCCTGGTGGCCAGATCCTCGTGGGCGACGTGCCGGTAGTAGAGCCGGAGGTAGGCGAAGGTCTCCTCCACGTCCGCGCCGCGCGGCCCCGGGCGCTGCGCGCACGTCTCCGCGGCCCGCCGGAGCAGGTCGTCCTTCGCCGAATCGAGCATGCCGCTCATCAACAACTCCCCTAGAGACCCTTCGCCACCCCGTTGTGGCGACGCTCACGCGCCAGCGTAACCAGGAATCGCCGCAAAGCCGACCTGCCCGGCCGCGAGGTCATCGTGGCCTGTCCCACCCTGCCAGGCGGGACGCGGTCACCCGGCGGAGACGACCGAAAATGGACCCCGGCGGCGACGCCGGGGCGTCAGCCGGCGTCCTGGCCGCCGGTGCCGGGGTCGCCTCCGCCGCCGCCCGGCGGCTCTTCGGGGTCGGTCGGCGGGTCCTCCGGGTCGGTCGGCGGCGTCCCGGTGCTCGGCGGCGGCGACGAACCGGTCGGCGTCGTCGTGGGCGCCGAGTTGCTCGGGGCGGGGCTGCCGGACGGCGACGGGCTCTCGGACGGGCTCTCGCTGGGCGACGGGGTGTAGGAGGGGGCGACCGGCTGCTGCCGGACGGGCTCCTCGCTGATCGTCGGCTCCGACGTGCTGGGCACGACGTCGGTCGGCGCGGGCGGGGCGCTCGGGTCGCTGACCTTCTGCCCCGCCTTGCCGTTGTCGCCGGAGCTGAGCGCGAGGACGGACGAGATCACCACGATCGCCACGAACAGCGCGGCGGCTCCGGCGAGCACGGCCGAGCGGCTCGAACCGGCGAGCTTCTCGCGGAGCCCGCGCCCGCCGCCGCCGCCCTTGCCGCCGGCGAGTGCGGGCGGCAGCGTGTCGTCGGCCGACCAATCGGCGGGCGTCGGCAGGAGCCTGGGCTCCAGGCCCTTCGCGTCGGTCGCGGCGGGGTCGTCGCCGTCCGCTCCGGCGCCGTGGAAGGCGGCCGCCGCGGCCGGGGCCTCCGGGTCGCGGAAGACGGGCTCGTCGTCGTAGGCCGGATCGTCGTCGTCGAACACGGGGTCGTCGCCGAACACCGGGTCGGGCTCGAAGACGTCGTCGTCGCCGCCGATCTCGGCGGCGCGGACGGAGCCGGCGGCGAGCATCGCGGTCTCGTCGGTACCGCCGGAGGCGCGCGCGGGCCGCGCGGCGGCGGCCGCCGGCGAGCTCTCCTCGTGGCCGAGAAGCCGCATCAGCACCTGCCGCGCGCCCGGCCGGTCCGCGGGGTCCTTCTCCAGGCAGTCGAGCACCAGCTCGCGCAGCGGCCCGTGCAGGTCGCCGAGCTCGGGTTCCTCGTGCAGGATCCGGTTGATGACGGCGGGAATGGTGTCCTGGCCGAAGGGGGGCTCCCCCGTCGCCGCGAACACCAGGGTCGCCGCCCAGCAGAACACGTCGGACGGCGTGCCGACCTCGTCGCCCGCGATCTGCTCGGGCGACATGTAGGACGGGGTGCCGATCACGCGGCTGGTGAGCGTGGTGCCGCCGCTGATGGCCCGCGCGACCCCGAAGTCGATGACCCGCGGGCCGTCCGGGCCGAGCAGCACGTTGTGCGGCTTGAAGTCGCGGTGGACGATGTTCGCCTGGTGGATCGCGGACAGCGCCGTCGCGGTGCCGACGGCGAGCCGGTCGAGCCCGGCGCCGCCGAGCGGGCCCGCCTCCAGCACCTGCTGGTTCAGCGACGGGCCGCGGACGTACTCGCTGACGATGTAGGGCCGGTCGCCGTCCGCGTCCGCGTCGATGACCTGGGCGGTGCAGAAGGGCGCGACCTTCTTGGCGACCTCCAGCTCCCGGAGGAACCGGGCGCGCGCCTTGTCGTCGGACGTCAGCTCCGCGTGCAGCAGCTTGATCGCGACCTGCCGGCCGTTCTCGTCCGTGCCCAGGTAGACCGTCCCCTGGCCGCCCTCGCCGACCCGGCCGATCAGGGCGTACGGACCGAGCCGATCCGGGTCTCCGGACCGCAGCGCCCCAACCTCCATGCGTGGAACCGTCCCTCTCTCGATCGACGGGCCCCCGTGGACCCGGATCACCCTCCGATTGTGTGACGCGCGAGGCCCATGGGAAGTTCACCCGGTCCTGCGTTAATACGGAGCGATCTGACCCACCGCTTCCGTTGGAACACGATTGGCCGGGGGACCAACCATAAACCTCTCCCATGCCCCAGCGATACAGCCGAGTAACGTGTCACACAGGCCAAACTTGAAACCATGACGATGCTCGACGGCCGCCGCGTCTACACCCGGGCGGAGATCATGGACGCGCACGGGCTCGGGCGCAGCACTCTGGAGAAGTGGTTCCGCGAGCGGGCGGCCAACGGACACCCGGAAGCGGCCGGGACGGCCGGCTCGCAGCTCGTCTGGGACGCCGAAGCCTGGGACCGCTGGTACGCCGCGCACCGGTCCGGAGGCGTCCCGCCCGGTCTGGCCACCCGCGACCAGCTGGCCGCCCGCCACAATGTGAGCCGCCACCGTCTGAAGCAGCTCTGGGCGGACCGCGCGTCGAACGGCCACCCGGACGTCGCGCACCGCGCGGGCAAGGCCATGTACTGGGACGAGGCCGCCTGGACGGCCTGGTACACCGCCCTCGGGGAGCGCCCGCCCGAGGAGGACCCGGACGGACTCGTCACCCTCGCCGACGCCGCCCGCATCCTCGGCCTGGCACAGACGAGCGTCACCGTCTACCCGAAGCGGCCGCCCGCCGGGTGGCCCGAGCCCGCGAAGGTCGAACCGCTCGGCGGCGGCCGCGTCCGCCGCCTGTACCGCCGCCGCGACATCCTCGCCTACGCCGCCTCCCGCGGGGCCGCCGGGTGAAGCGGGTCAGGGGGTGAAGTGGGCGAGGATCTCGGGGTTGGCCATGGAGTCCCGGTTGGCGGCCTTGTCGACCGGGGTGCCCTGGAGGATCTTGCGGACGGGGACCTCCAGCTTCTTGCCCGACAGGGTGCGGGGGATGCCGGGGACGGCGTGGATCTCGTCCGGGACGTGGCGTGGCGACAGGGCCGAGCGGATCTCCCGCTTCAGCCGGCCCAGCAGGTCGTCGTCCAGGGACGCGCCCTCGGCGAGCTGGATGTAGAGGAGGAGGCGGCCCTCCTGGCCGAGGCGGCCGGTGTCGATGACGAGGCTGTCGGTGATCTCCTCGAACGCCTCGACGACGCGGTAGAAGTCGGACGTGCCCATGCGGATGCCGCCGCGGTTGAGCGTTGAGTCGGAGCGTCCGTAGATGACGCAGCCGCCGTCCGGGAGGATCTTCACCCAGTCGCCGTGGCGCCACACGCCCGGATACATGTCGAAGTAGGACTCGCGGTAGCGGTCGCCGCCCTCGTCGTTCCAGAAGAACACCGGCATGGACGGCATGGGCTCGGTGATGACCAGCTCGCCGACCTCGTCCATGACCGGGTCGCCGGTGTCGCCGAACGCCTCGACCTTCGCGCCCAGCCCGCGGCACTGGATGACGCCGGCGCGCAGCGGCAGGAGCGGCGACGGGCCGACGAAGCCGGTGCACAGGTCGGTGCCGCCGGAGAACGAGCCGAGCAGGAGGTCCTCGCCGACCGCGTCGTAGACCCAGGCGAAGCCCTCGGGCGGCAGCGGGGAGCCGGTGGAGCCGATGCCGCGCAGGCCCGACAGGTCGTGCTCCTCGCCGGGGCGGCGGCCCTCCTTGGCTGAGGCCGTGATGTAGGGGGCGCCCACGCCCATGTAGGTGACGCC
Organism: Actinomadura sp. 7K534; assembly: GCF_004348575.1. Classification (NCBI taxonomy): domain Bacteria; kingdom Bacillati; phylum Actinomycetota; class Actinomycetes; order Streptosporangiales; family Thermomonosporaceae; genus Actinomadura; species Actinomadura sp. 7K534. The sequence goes on along the minus strand of NZ_SMKB01000053.1, from coordinate 27,347 downwards.
GTTCTCCGCGGCGAGCGTCCACAGGTCGAGGGGGGCGCCGTCGTACATGACGATGGTGGAGCCCACCAGCAGGCCGCCGATGAGGTAGTTCCACATCATCCAGCCGGTGGTGGTGTACCAGAAGAAGACGTCCTCTGGGCCGAGGTCCTGGTGGAACGTCAGGGCCTTGAGGTGTTCCAGGACGATGCCGCCGTGGCCGTGGACGATCGGCTTCGGCAGCCCGGTGGTGCCGGACGAGTAGACGACCCACAGGGGGTGGTCGAACGGGACGTCCTCGAACTCCAGGGGGCCGCCGCCGGGACGGGCCAGGTCCGCGTAGGGCATGCCCGCGCGCAGGCCGTCGGTGGTCGCGGCCGGGTCGAGGTAGGGGATGAGGACGGTCGCGGCCAGGGTGGGGAGCGCGGCCTCGATCTCGCCGACGATCTCGCGCCGGTCGAACCGCCTGCCGTTGTAGGCGTACCCGTCGACCGCGATCAGGACCTTCGGTTCGATCTGGGCGAAGCGGTCGATCACCGAGGAGGACCCGAAGTCCGGGGAGCAGGACGACCAGATCGCGCCCAGCGACGCCGCGGCCAGGAAGCAGACGAGCGCCTCGGGGATGTTCGGGAGGTAGGCGGCGACCCGGTCGCCCTTGCCCACCCCCAGCTCGGCCAGGCCCGCGCGTACCTCCGCCACGTGCAGGGCCAGCTCCCGGTAGGTCAGCACGCGGTGCCCGCCCGCCTCGGAGCGGAAGATCACGGCGGTGTCGTCCGGGGCGTCCTCCGCGCGGCGCAGCGCGTTCGCCGCGTAGTTGACGGTCGCGCCGGGGAACCACTTGAGGCCGTCCACCGGCATGGGCCCGCCCTCCCGGACGGGGCCGCCGCCGCGTTCACCGACGACCTCGAAGTACGACCAGATCGCGTCCCAGAACGCGTCGACCTCCGTGACGGACCAGCGCCACAGGTCGTCGTAGGTCTCCGTGAGGACGCCTCGCTCCCACAGCCAGTGGACGAAGTGGGTCACCCGCGCGTTCGCGACGACCTCCTCCGAGGGCTGCCACAGCGCCGAACCCTCAGCAAGCTCACGGGTCATCTCTCTCCCTCCCCGACACGCCGGCTGCGCGCGGCCAACCTCAATATCGGCCGCGCGCGGCACGCCGCGCAACTCCGGAATCCGCCTGCCGATCGCCATCGGCTCCACGACCCATCGCAGGTCACAGACCCATCCACGGGCAATCCCGAATCCTCACATACTCGCGTTCCGGACAATCCTCCGCCCCCACATGGCCGGGCCGCCGAGGGGTTATCCACATGATGGCGTTCCCCTTCCCCGCGCTGGGGCGCACCGGCACCGTTGACGGGAGCTCAGCCGAGCGGCTGCGTTCCCGGGAGGTGAGCCGGAGTGTCAGATGCGGGTCAGGTCGGCGACGGCGCCGACGACGGCGTTCGTGTCGGCGAGGGTGGACAGCACGCGTTCGGCGCCGGCGGCGCGCAGCTCGGCCGCGGTGGCGCTGCCGGTGGCGACGGCGACGATCGGGGAGCCGGCGATGTGCGCGGCCTGGACGTCGCGCGGCGAGTCGGCGATGTAGACGGTGGCGGACTCCGGGTAGCGGGCGCGGTGGCGCTCGCCGGCGCGCGTGCGGGCGAGCTCCAGCAGGGCGGCCTTGCTGTAGACGCCGTTCTCGTACCCGCCGGCGGCCAGGTCGAGGTGGCCCGCGAGGCCCAGCTCGGACACCTTCAGGACGGCGTTCGGCTGCAGCGAGCCGGTCAGGACGGACTGGACCACCCCGGGGACGTGGGCGAGCGCCTCGACGGCCTCGCGGGCGCCGGCCAGGACGCGGCCGTGCTCGCGCAGGCCGGCGCGGCGGCTCGCGAACGCCTCGGTGAGGGCGTCGAAGAACGCGGGGAGGTGGTCGTCGGTGGTGACGACGTCGTTGAACGCGAGGGTCTCGAAGATGATCTCGGACTCGGTGCGGCCGGGGGTGGGCGCGAGGCGGACGAGGGGCCGCCCGATGATCCGCTGGAACGCCTCGGCGTAGGCGTCCCGGGTGATCCGCCCGACGTCGACCAGCGTGTGATCGACGTTCCACAGCACCAGACGGTTCAGCGTCGACATCCCGTTCCCATGCGCGGTCGGTTGGACGAGGAAGGGCGGCGCCCCGGCACCGGCCCGCCCCGCCGGGGGCGGCGAGGCGAGCTTATCGTCCGGCCTCCCGGCCACCCTCCGCAACCATCCGCCCGCAATGACGCCGCGCGGCCACCACGCACCCGCGCCCGCCACGGCACCGCGGCGTCGTTCAGGTGGGCCGGGTCAGGGGTCCATATGGGGGTAGCGGTGGTCGGTGGGTGGGACGAAGGTCTCCTTGATGGAGCGGGTGCTCGTCCAGCGGGTGAGGTTGAAGACCGAGCCGGCCTTGTCGTTGGTGCCGGACTGGCGGGCGCCGCCGAACGGCTGCTGACCGACGATCGAGCCGGTCGGCTTGTCGTTGATGTAGAAGTTGCCGGCCGCGAAGCGGAGCGTCTCGGTGGCGGCGGCGATCGCGGCGCGGTCCTCGGCGATGATCGCGCCGGTAAGGCCGTACTCGGACGCGCCCTCCATCCGGTGCAGGACGGTGTCGTAGTCGCCCTCGTCGTAGACGTGCACGCCGAGGATCGGGCCGAAGTACTCCTTGGTGAAGATCTCGTCGTCCGGGTCGGACGACTCCAGGATCGTCGGCTTGACGAAGTAGCCTCGCGAGTCGTCCAGTTCGCCGCCGGTGAGGATCTCCATGGCGGCGATGCCGCGCGCCCGCTCGATCGCCGCGCGGTGCTTGGCGAAGGCGCGCTCGTCGATGACCGCGCCCATGAACAGCGACAGGTCCTCGGCGACGTTGCCCATGGTGAGCGACTCGGTCTCGGCGACGAAGTCGTCGCGGATCGCGTCCCAGAGGGGGCGGGGTATGTAGGCGCGGGACGCGGCGGAGCACTTCTGCCCCTGGTACTCGAAGGCGCCGCGGACGAGGGCCGTCTTGAGCACCGCCGGGTCGGCGGACGGGTGCGCGACGACGAAGTCCTTGCCGCCGGTCTCGCCGACGATCCGTGGGTAGCCCCGGTAGCCGGAGATGTTCTCCCCGATCGTCCGCCACAGGTGCTGGAACGTCGCGACCGAGCCGGTGAAGTGCAGCCCGGCGAGGTCGGGGTGGCGGAGCGCGACGTTGGAGACGGCCCGGCCGTCCCCCGTGACCATGTTGATCACGCCGGGCGGGAGCCCGGCGGCCTCCAGCAGCCGCATCGTGTGGTGCGCGGCGAGCTGCTGGGTCGGGGACGGCTTCCACACCACGACGTTGCCCATCAGCGCGGGCGCCGTCGGCAGGTTCCCGGCGATCGCGGTGAAGTTGAACGGGGTGATGGCGAGGACGAAGCCCTCCAGCGGCCGGTACTCCAGCCGGTTCCACACGCCCGGCGGCGACAGCGGCTGGATCTGGTGGATCTGCTCGGCGTAGCGGACGTTGAACCGCAGGAAGTCGATCAGCTCGCAGGCGGCGTCGATCTCGGCCTGCTGCACGGACTTCGACTGGCCGAGGACGGTGGCGGCGTTGATCGTGGCGCGCCACGGCCCGGCGAGCAGTTCGGCGGCGCGCAGGAAGATCGCGGCGCGGTCCTCGAACGCCATCGCCCGCCACGCGGGCGCCGCCTCCCGGGCCGCGGAGACCGCCTCGGCGACGTCGGGCTCGGTGGCGTTGCCCATCCGGCCGAGGACGTGCCGGTGGTTGTGCGGCTCGACGACGGCGATCGGCGTGCCGGCGCCCATCCGCCGCTCGCCCCCGATCGTCATGGTGAGCTCGGTCTGCTCGCCGCCGAGCTCCTTGATCCGTGCTTCCAGGGCGGCCCGTTCGGGGCTTCCCGGCGCGTGGCTCCTGACCGGCTCGTTCCTCGGTTCCGGCACCGTGCTGACGGCGTCCATCTCGCGGCTCCCTGCGAATCCGACGGCGTTGTCGACCTGCCGGGGACCTACCCGCCCACGAGCCGCGAAATACCGCCTCGCACGATTTGCCGCGTTCCAGTGCGGGGTCAGGCGAGGAGGTGCGGGAGTTCCTGGGTGGCGTACCAGAGGAGTTCGTGGCCGTCGGCGCCGTCCACGGTGAACGCGGCGTCGTCGTCGCCCGCGTCGGCGGCGGGGAGGGCCTGCGCGGCGGCGGCGATGTCGGCGGCCGCGTCGGCGTCGTCCACGTGGCCGGAGGCGATCCACGTCCAGGGGACGGCGGCGGACACCTCGACCAGCGCCCGGTCGCCGCCGCCCACTGCGGCGTCGCCGCGGGGCCGGGCGACGCGGTCGTCGGGCACCTCCGCGGCGAGCACCACGCGGCGGCGCGGGACGGCCGGGTCGGCGGCGAGCAGCCGCAGGGAGGCGCGGGCGGCGGCGGACATCGCCGCGTACTCCAGCTCCTCCAGGTCGCCGCCCGCGTACCACTCGCGCAGCGCGGGCGTGACGGCGTGCGCGGCGAGCGGCGCGGGACCGATCTCCTTCGCGGCGTGGACGCCGGCGAGGAGCGTGAGCGTGGACGGCAGGTAGACGCGCATGACGGTCAGCCAGTCTGCCAGACGCTCAGGCCAGCAGGTCGAGGGCGCGCAGTTCGGCGATGGTGGTGTCGGGCGAGGTGTGGTGGATGCCGCGGATGCCGAGCCGCTCGGCGGCGCGGATGTTGTGCTCGATGTCGTCGATGAAGACGCACTCGGCCGGCTCCGCGCCGAGCATCTCCAGGGCGTGCCGGAAGATCCGCTCGTCGGGCTTGCGCATCCCGACCTCGCTGGAGATGACGACGGCGTCGAAGAGGTCGGCGAACAGGTCGTGGGGGTAGTCGTTGCCCCAGGAGTTCGACAGCAGCGCGGTGCGGGTGCCGTGGGCGCGGGCGGCGCGGAGCGCGTCGTACATCGGCTGGACGGGGCTGAACGCGCCGAACATGCGGGCGATCAGCCCGGCGGCCTCCACGGGCCCGCCGTCGACGGTGAGCAGCTCGGCGGCGAGGAGCCGCTCGAACTCGTCGACGGCCAGCGAGCCGTCCTCGAGCCCGTGGATGGGGTTGGTGCCGGCGCCGTCGTACGCCTGCTTCACCCACGCGCGCATGACGCGCTTGTAGTTCTGGACGTCGATACGGTCGGCGGCCAGCCAGACGTCGATCGCGTCGGCCAGCGGGGAGGTCAGGACGCCGCCCCAGTCGGTGATCACGGCCTTGGCGGCGGGGGATGCTTCGTCGGACACGGCCCGATCGTAAGCGATCCCCGCCCAATCCCCGAATCACGTTCTACCCAACCGCCCCGCCGACCCGTACGCACGCGATCCGTGTCCGTGACCACACGATCGGCGCCGGCGGCGATCGCGTGATCACGGACCCCCCATCGGCCGGCGTCTCCCCCGCCGGGCCGTCCCGTCCGGTCCGGCGGCGCTCCCGCCGCCGCGCACCGGTCCGTTCGATGACGCGGATCCGCCCGGTCAGGCGGATCGCAGCCGCTGCAGCGCCTCCCGGACGCCGCCCTCGGTCTCCTCCAGCACCACGGTCGCGCGTGCCGCGGGCACCTCGCCGAGCAGCGAGACCAGTGCGACGCGGGTGTTCCCCCCCGCCTCCGCCAGCGCGTTCTCGCAGGTGCGGGAGTCCATCCCCGTCGCCTCGGTGAGGATGCGCACCAGCCGGGCGCGCAGCTTGGAGTTGAGCGCGTTCACGCTGATCATCAGGTTGGAGTAGGTGCGCCCCATCCGGATCATCAGCGTGGTGGAGAAGGAGTTGAGCACCAGCTTGGTCGCGGTGCCGGCCTTCATCCGGGTGGACCCGCTGATCACCTCCGGTCCGGTGGCGAGCCCGATGTGCACCTCCACCTCGTCCCCGTACGGCGTGTGCGGGTTGCAGCTGATCAGCGCGGTGCGCGCGCCCACCGCGGCGGCGGCGCGCAGTGCCCCCACCACGTAGGGGGTGCGCCCGCTCGCCGCGATGCCGATGGCGACGTCGCCCGGCTGCACGTCGTGCGCGTCCCGGCGGCCGAGCTCGGCGTCGTCCTCGACGTCGGAGATCGCCTGCGACAGGGCGCCCGGCCCGCCCGCGTGGTGGGCCACGACCCGGCCCCAGATGCCGAACGTCGGGGGCAGTTCGGCGGCGTCGATCACCGCGAGCCGGCCCGACGTGCCGGCGCCGAAGTAGTGGACGCGCCCGCCCGCCCGCAGCGAGTCGACCGCCAGGTCGACCAGCCGGGCGACCTCCGGCAGGACCGCGGCCACGACCATCGGCACCGTCGCGTCCTCGGTGTTGATCAGGTGCAGCACCTCCAGTGTCGGCAGCGTGTCGACGTCGAGGGTCCGGGGGTTGCGTCCCTCCGTGGGGAGCTCGCAATCGATCACCGACGCCTCCGGTCGGGTCGCACGGTCCGCCCGCGGACCGCCTCGAACGTGGCTTCCAGGGCCTTGCGAGTCGGCCCGTAGGTGCGCTGCGCCACTCCGACGAACAGGCAGTCGACCACCGTGAGCTGCGCCAGTCGGCTCGCGGTCGCGCCGGAGCGGAAGGTCGTCTCCCGTGCCGCCGTCGTGAGGATCAGGTCCGCCGCGTCCGCTATGGGGGACTTGGGGAAGTTGGTGAGCGCCACGGTCTTGGCGCCCCTGCTCCTGGCGACCTCCAGGGCGTCGATGGTCTCCACCGTCGCGCCCGTGTGCGAGATCCCGATCGCCACGTCGCCGCTGCTCAGCACCGCGGCGCTGGTCAGCATGATGTGGGCGTCCGCCCAGGCCGAGCAGACGCGTCCGATGCGGTGGAGCTTCTGCTGGAAGTCGGCCGCGACGAACGCGCTGGCGCCGACGCCGTAGACGTCGACCCGTTCCGCCGCGACGACCGCGTCCACGACCTGCTCGAGCATCTTGATGTCGAGCTGGGCGGCGGTCTCCTCGACGGCGCGGGCGTCGGCGAAGGTCACCTTCTCGACGATCTGCTCCAGGGAGTCGTCGGGGCTGATGTCGCTGCCGATGACCCGGCCGCCGGTGGCGCTCTGCGCCCGTCCCGCTTCGGTGGCCAGGGTCAGCCGCAGCTCCGGATAGCCGTGGAACCCGATCGCCCTGCAGAACCTGATGACCGTCGTCTCCGACGTGCCGCAGGCCTGGGCGAGCTCGGTGATGGTGGAGTTGGCGACCCCTTCGGGGTCGTCGATGACGCGCTGCGCGACGCGCCGTTCGGCGGGGGGCAGGGAGGGCAGCAGCGACCGGACCCGGACCACGGTGCTCAGGGGCGTGGCGTCCCGGTCGCCCTGCCGGGCGGCCGCCTCGTCCTCTGGTGCGCCGGGCTCCCCCATGGTCCCCCGCTCGGGGCGCTGCTCGGGGCTCCGTTCGGAGCCGATGGGTTTCCTCATGATGGAAATTTTCTTACGTGCAGGATGTCACGTCAACGGTAGAAAAGGCTACGGTCGCCATGTGTTGACCCATTTGGCCGGTCCTTACGTGGTCGGTATCGACGCGGGTGGCACGAAGACCCGCTGCGTCGTACTGACGCTGGGGGGCGCCCTGGCCGGTTCCGGCACCGGCCCCGGGGCCAACCCCAACTCCGGAGGCGACACCGCAGGCGCGCTGACCACCGCCCTGCGGGAGGCCATCGGGGACCTGGACCGAACCCACATCCTCACCGGCGTCTTCGGGATCGCCGGTGCGGGCTCGGCCGGCCGGCCCGCCGCCGTGGCGGCGGCGCGGCAGGCATGGCAGGCGGTCGGCCTGCGCGGCTCACCCGCGGTGGTGACCGATATCGCGGTGGCGTTCGCCGCGGGGACCAGCGAGCCCAAGGGCATCGTTGTGTTCTCCGGGACGGGCGCCGGCGCGGCGGTCATCAGCGACGGGACGATCGTGCAGCGCGCCGACGGCTACGGCTGGCTCGTCGGGGACGAGGGTTCGGCGGTATGGCTGGGGAAGGAGGCCGTCCGGGCCGCGCTCGCCGCCTACGACGGCCGCGGCTCCCCCACGCTGCTCACCGATTCGGTTCCCCGGGCCCTGCTCGGCGCCACCGTGGTCGCGGAGATCGACTCGGAGAGGCGACGCCCCCGCCATCCCAGGGCGCTGGCCCTGGCCGGGGCCGGTTCGTCCTCCCCGGGCGGCTCCGTCCTCGCCCAGGCCGCCACGCTCTCGTCGGGGGGCGGATCCCCCGGCGCCGGCGGCGCGCTCGGACCCGACGGCGGTCCGGGCGCCCTGGGCGGCCGCCTCCACTCCAGCGGCACGGGCACCGCCGTGCTGGACCCCGGCGACCATGGTCCACCGCCCGGGAACGGGCCCTATCCCCCGTCCGCCGACTCCTCCGGCCAGCACGGGCCGCCCGGCGCGCACGGCCCGCCGGGACGCGGGTCGCCCGGCCATCCGGGGCCGCCGGGACACGCGGTGGTCCCCGCCCCGGCGGCGCACTCCGAGACGACCCGCACCCCGCTCAATCCACGGCTCGCCCAGGCGATCATCAAGGAGGTGTACGGCCGTCCTCCCGCGGCGCTGGGCCGGCTGGGCCCGGTCGTCGCCGCCGCCGCGGCCGCCGGTGATCCGGTGGCCCGGCGCATCACCGAAGAGGCCGCGCAGTGGCTGCTCCGCGACGTGGACGCGGTGCGCCCGGCCCTGTCCGACCCCGGCGCACCGGTCGTGATGCACGGCTCGGTGCTGCGCGAGGGACCCGTCGCCGACGCCGTCCGGACCGGGCTGCGCGACCGCTTCCGGGCGGCGCCGCGCTGCGCCGGCGACGGGGCCGTCGGCGCGGCCGGGATGGCGCTGCGCCGCCTCGGCCACGCACCGCCCGGCTGAGCCGCCTCCGGCCCGCCGGTCCCGGCCAGGCCGCTCGATCCGGCAAGGCCGGCCCCCCGCCAGGCAGACGGCACCGAAGCCGTCCGGGGCCATCGCGATGGACCCCACCAGATCCGCGATCCGCTGCGATCCGGGGTCCATCGTGATCGGGGTGTTACCAGGGTGGCCGCGGGTTCGCGGGAGCGGCGGCGATGCCCCGGTGGCCGGTGGGACCACCGGCTGCGGGCGGACGCCGTCCACTGATCGGTTCGACACCGGCGCGGGGAGCGCATAACGTCGCGACGACCGATGCGACCGATGCGACCGAGGAAGCGAGCCATGCCGGGGGGCCTGGTCGGAGTGCGTGCATCACCACGCGCGTTCGCGGCGGCGGCGCTGGCCATGATCATGGTCGCGGGCTGCGGCGGAGGCGAGAGCGGCAAGGGCGGGCGGGCGTCGTCCGCCCCGTCCGGCGCGGCCTCCGCGCCCGCGAAGCCGACGCCGGCGCCGGACGCCTGGATCCCCGGCCACGTCGCGAAGATGAGCGTGGCCGACAAGGTCGGCCAGCTGTTCGTGCCGACGTTCTCCAGCCGCGCCGACGCCGTCGAGAAGATCCGGAAGTACCGCGTCGGCGGGCTCATCTACTTCCCCGGCAACATCACCACCCCGGAGCGGACGGCCGCGCAGTCGAACGCGCTGCAGAAGGCGTCGAAGATCCCGCTGCTGCTCGGCGTGGACGAGGAGCAGGGCATCGTCTCGCGCACCCCGTTCGTCACCCGGTTCCCCGGCAACATGGCGCTCGGCGCGACCGGCGACCCCGCGCAGGCGCACGCCGCCGCCCAGGTCACCGGCAGGGAGCTGCGCGCCGTGGGGATCAACCTCGACTACGCCCCGGACGCCGACGTCAACGTGAACCCGCGCAACCCGGTGATCGGGCCGCGGTCGTTCGGCGCCGACCCCGCCCTGGTGGCGAAGATGGTCGCCGGCGCGGTCGGCGGCTACCAGTCCGCCGGGATCGCGGCCACCGCCAAGCACTTCCCCGGGCACGGCGACACCGCCACCGACAGCCACACCGGACTGCCCGTGATCACGCACACCCGCGAGCAGTGGGAGCGGCTGGACGCGCCGCCGTTCCGCGCGGCGGTGGACGCGGGCGTCGACATGATCATGACGGCGCACATCGTGATGCCGAAGCTCGACCGGTCGGGCGACCCGGCCACGCTCTCCAAGACGGTCCTCACCGGGCTGCTGCGCGACGAGCTCGGCTACCAGGGCGTGATCACGACGGACTCGCTGGAGATGGCGGGGGTGCGGCAGAAGTACGGCGACGCGCAGGTCCCGGTCCGGGCCCTCGACGCGGGCGCCGACCAGCTGCTGATGCCGCCGAACCTGCCGCGCGCCTACCGGGCGGTCCTCGCGGCCGTCCGCTCCGGGAAGATCAGCGAGCGGCGGCTGGACGAGTCGGTCACCCGCATCCTCCGGCTCAAGCAGCGGCGCGGCCTGTTCCAGGGGACGGCCGCCGACCCGGCCGAGGCCGCCGCCGCGATCGGCACGCCCGCGAACCGGGCCACCGCCCGCCAGGTCGCCGAGCGCGCGGTCACCCTCGTCCGCAACGGGAACGGCGTGCTGCCGCTCAAGGGCAAGAAGGTCGCGGTCACCGGCCCGAAGAGCGACCTGCTCAGCGCCGCGCTGCGCCGCCACGGGGTGGCGACGGCGGCGCCCGGCGCGGCGGACGTCACCGTCCTGACCACCGAGAACGCCGGGCAGGCCACGGCCGCCCGCATCCGCGCGCTGGGGCCGAAGCCGGTCGTCGCCGCCGCCCTCGGCCGCCCCTACGACCTCGACGCCGCCGGCGGTGCCGCGGCGGCGCTCGCCACGTACTCGTCCAAGGCCGTCTCGGTCAGCGCGCTCGCCAAGGTGCTGAGCGGCGCGGCGAGCCCGGCGGGCCGGCTCCCGGCGCCCGCGGCCGGCAAACCGGTCGGCCACGGCCTCGGCTACGACTAGCTCGTCGACCCGCGGCGAGTGAACGGCCTGCCGACCCCGGCCGGGCTAGATGCCCAGCTCCGCCAGGGCGGGCAGGTGGCCGCGGGCCGCTTCTCGGGCCTGCTCGGGGGTCCGGGCCGCGCGGGCGGCCGCGGCGGCGAGGCGGCACTCGTCCAGCGTGTGCCGGGCGAGCGCTGCCCGCACGAGCGGGAGGGACGGCGCGCTCATCGACAGCGACGTCACGCCGAGGCCGACCAGGACGCACGCGAGCGCCGGATCGCCGGCGGCCTCGCCGCACACCCCGCACGGGACGCCCGCGACCGCCGCGGGGACGACGAGGTCGAGCAGCGCGGGCTGCCACGGGTCCTGGAACCGCGCGAGGCCGCCGACCTGCCGGTCGGCAGCGCAGGCGTACTGCGCGAGGTCGTTGGTGCCGATGCTGAAGAACTCGACCTCTGGCGCGAGGTCGCCGGCGCGCAGCGCGGCGGCGGGCACCTCGATCATGACGCCGGGATGCCCGATGCCGGCCTCGCGGCACGCGGCGGCGAACCAGGCGGCCTCGGCGGCGTCGGTCACCATCGGGGCCATGACCTGGAGCCGGGCGGTCAGCCCGGCGGCGGCGCGGGCCAGGGCGGCGAGCTGCGCCGCCAGGACGTCGGGGTGCCGTCGCATCATCCGCAGGCCGCGCTCGCCCAGCGCCGGGTTCGGCTCCTCCCCGGGAGCCGGGAGGAACCCGAGGGGCTTGTCTGCGCCCGCGTCGAGCGTCCGGACGACCACGCGGCCGCCGGGGAACGCCTCCAGGACCTTCCGGTACGCCTCCTCCTGCTCCTCGTCCGACGGGGGCGCCGAGCGGTCGAGGAAGAGGAACTCGGTGCGGTACAGGCCGACGCCCTCCGCGCCGTGCGCCAGCGCCGCCTCGACGTCCTTCGGGCCGCCGATGTTCGCCAGCAGCGGCACCTTGTGCCCGTCCTTGGTGACGCCCGGCCCGGTGGACTCCTCCAGCGCGGACGCGCGGGCAGCGGCGGCGGCCAGCGCCGCGGCGACCTCGGCGTCGGACGGCGCGGGACGGACCGTCCCCGCCGACCCGTCGACCAGCACGCGGGTCCCGTCGGCGAGGGACGTCGCGCCGGGCAGCGCGACGACGGCGGGCACGCCCATCGTCCGGGCCAGGATCGCGGTGTGGCTGGTCGGGCCGCCCTCCTCCGTCACGAACGCCACGACCTTCGCCGGGTCGAGGACGGCGGTGTCGGCCGGCGCGAGGTCCCGGGCGACCAGCACGAACGGCTCGTCCGACTCCGGGACGCCCGGCACCGGCAGGCCGAGCAGCCGCGCGACCGCGCGGTCGCGGATGTCGTCCAGGTCGGCGACCCGGGCCGCCAGGTACTCCCCGGCTCCGGCGAGCATCTCCCGGTAGACGCCGAACGCCTCGAACACGGCGCGGGCCGCCGCGACCCCCTCGCCGATCCTGGCGCGCACGCCGTCGGCGAGGCCGGGGTCTCGGGCCATCATGGCCTGCGCGTTCAGCACGTCCCGCCCGGCGGTGTTGCCGGCCGCCGCGGCACGGCTCCCGCGCTCCTCCAGGTCTGCGGCGACGGCCTCCAGCGCCGCGAGGGCTGTGTCGCGCTCGGCGGCCTCGTCCCCGCCGTGCCGGGACTCGGCGGGCGGCTCCGGCACGGCCCCCGCGATGACGCGGACCGGCCCGGCCCCGACGCCGGGGCTGACGCCCGCGCCCTGCAGCACCTCCGGTGTCCCCGGCTCGCTGTCCGGCACCTCAGGCCCCCTCGGGCTCCGGCGTGGACAGCAGCTTCTCCAGGCTGTCGAGCAGTTCGTCCGCGCCCTCGCCCTCCGCGGCCAGCGTGACCTCCTCCCCGTGCCGGGCGTCCAGCCCCAGCACGGCGAGGATGCTCTTGGCGTTCACCGGGTCACCGCCGCGCCTGGCCACGGTCACGTCCATCGGGGCCTGGGCCGCGGTCTGCACGAACAGCGCGGCGGGCCGCGCATGCAGCCCCACCCTCGACTCGATCTTGACGTTGCGCACGCTCACCGCACACTCCTCATCGCTCTGGCCGGGTTCCGGCTCTCGACGTGTTCCCGCTCTTTGACGGTGTTCAGTTTTCGACGGTGTTCAGTTTTCGACGGTGTTCAGTTCTCGACGGCGTTCAGTTCTCGACGGCGTTCAGTTCTCGCGCGACCGGTCGGCACGGCGGGCCAGGCCGCGCACCCGCAGCGCGGGACCCGGCACGACGTCGACCCCCTTGAGGTCCACGACCACGTGGTCGGCCTCGGCCAGCGCCCCCACCGGCTGCGTGGTGGTGACGCCCACGCAGGTCATGCCGGCGGACTTGACGGCCGCGACCCCGGCCGGGGCGTCCTCGAACCCGACCGTCTCCTCCGGCGGGACGTCCAGGTCGCGCGCCGCGGCCAGGTACCCCTCCGGATGCGGCTTGCCGGTGACGACGTCCCCGGCGGTCACCACGATGTCCAGCAGGTCGCGGATGCCCAGGCCGTCCAGCAGGCCCTCGGCGTACCGGCGCTCCCCCGACGTCACCACCGCCAGCGGAACGCCCGCGTCCGCCAGCGACCGGACGAGGTCGACCGCACCGCCGACCGGTGCGATCGGCGGCATCCCCGGCATCGCGCCGTAGGCCACGACCTGCTCGAACAGCTCCTCGACCGTCCGGCCGGGGAACAGGTGCGCCAGGTCGCCCAGCACCTCGACGCCACGGCGCCCCGCGAACGACGCGATGAGCGCGTCGTCGTACGGGACGCCGTGCGCGTCGAACAGCCGCGACCACATCGCGCGGTTGCGCGGCTCGGTGTCGATGAGGGTGCCGTCGAGGTCGAACACCGCGGCGCCCAGTCCGATCACCGCCATGCGGCCGGCTCCCCGGTTCCAGCCGTCGGCCTCATCGCATCGGTTCCACTCGCGTCGGTTCCAATCGCGTCAGCTCCATGTGAACAGTTCGTCGCCCGTGGACACCTCGCCCGACTCCACGACGTCCGCCAGGGCGTCGGCGCCGGCGTCCAGCGCCACGACCGCGCAGATCGGCGAGCGTCCGCCCGCCTCGATCACGGCCGGGTTCCAGCCGACGACCGGCTGCCCGGCGGTGACCTGGTCGCCCTCGGTGACGAGGAGCTCGAAGCCCTCGCCCTTCAGCTTGACGGTGTCGATGCCGAGGTGGACGAGGACGCCGTGGCCCTCGCCGTCCACGACCACGTAGGCGTGCGGGTGCAGCTTGACGATCTTCCCGGTGACGGGGGCGATGGCCTGGCCGGGCCCCCGCTCGGGGTCGACGGCCGTGCCCGGGCCGACCATGGCCTGGGCGAACACCGGGTCCGGGACGCCGGCCAGGCCGACGACCCGGCCGGCGACCGGTGACATGACTCGGGTCATGGGAGGGACCCCCTGGGTCAGTCGAGGATGTCCTCGATGTCGGTGGCGATGGTGTCGGCCTCGGGGCCCACGACGACCTGCACGACGCCGCCGCTGCGCATGACGCCGTGCGCGCCCGCCTTCTTCAGCGCGGCCTCGTCGACCTTGCCCGCGTCGTTGACCTCGGTGCGCAGCCGGGTCGCGCACGGTTCGATCTCGATGATGTTGTCGGCACCGCCCAGCGCGGCGACGATGGCCTCGGCCTTGTCCATGTTCTTCTCCTAGTCGGGGTCGGCCCGCGGGCCGCGACGGATGTCGAAGCTCAGTTTGTCTGGGTCACCTTGTTCAGGCCACGGGGGACGTCGGGATCGAGGCCGAGCCGGCGCGCCAGGTTCTCCACCATGATCTGGCCCGGGACGATGAGGCCGAGCGGCGCGGTCCACTCCGGCAGCGCCGGGCCGGGCAGCGCGGCCGAGCACGCCGCCGCCAGCCGGGCGCCGCCGCCGACGCCGTACGCGCGGGCGCCCGCGCCCTCGACCCGCTCGGCCAGCGCGATCGTGCCGGCGAGCGTGGGACCGGAGTCGGCGGCCACCAGCAGCGCGGGGGTCTGCTCGTCCACGACGGCGATCGGGCCGTGCAGCAGGTCGGCGTACGACAGGCCCATGGCGTGCAGGTAGCACGCCTCTTTGATCTTCAGCGCGAGCTCCAGCGCGGTGCCGAACGCGATGCCGCGCCCGGAGACCACCGTGCCGGGGACCGCCGCCAGCGCCTCCACGATCTCCGGCAGCGCGGGGGACGCCTCGGTGCGGGCGATCACCCGGGCCACCTCGTCCGGGACGCGGCGCAGGTCGTCGGCGGGCACGGCCGCGCCGAGCCCCAGCCCGAGCACCGACAGCGCGGCGAGCTGGGTGGTGTAGGTCTTGGTCGCGGGGACGGCGATCTCGTCGCCCGCCAGCGTGATCAGCGCGACCTCGGCGGACTCGGCGAGCGGCGAGCCGGCGCCGTTGGTGACGGCGACGGTCCGCGCGCCGCAGGCCGCGGCCCAGGCGAGCGACTCGACGATCTCCTCGGTCCTGCCGGACTGGCTGATCGCCACGGCCAGCACGCCGGCCAGGTCCAGCCTGCGCCGGTAGGCGGTCGCGATCGACGGCGCGGCGAGCGTGGCCAGCCGCCCGGTGTGCGACTCGACCAGGTAGCGCCCGTACACCGCCGCGTTGTCGGACGAGCCGCGGGCGATGAACAGCACCTGCCGCGTCTCGGCGGCCAGCGCCGCGAGCTCGGGGAGGCGGGGCAGCAGCGCGCCGATCGTCCGGGCGAGCGCGTCCGGCTGCTCGCCGATCTCGGCGCGCATCTGACTGGTCATGATCCCTCTCCGAAGACTCTCGCTCCGCCGACCCAGGTGCCGCGGGCCCGGTGGTCCGGGCCCAGCCAGACGAGGTCGGCCGCGGCGCCCGGCGCGATCCGGCCGAGGTCGGGGCGGCCGGCCAGGTCGGCCGGGACGCGGGTCGCGGCGTCGACCGCCGCCTCGATGCCGGTGCCGACGCCGACCGCGTTGCCGACCGCCTCGTCCAGCCGGAGGCCGGAGCCCGCGATCGTGCCGTCGGCGCGCAGCGGCGGGCCGTGCTCGGGCATCGTGATGGGCTCGCCGCCGAGGTCGTAGGTGCCGGGCGGCATCCCGGCGGCCGCGGCGGCGTCGGTGACGAGCACGGTCCGTCCCGGCGCGGCGCGGAACACCAGCGCGGCGATCTCCGGCGCGACGTGGTGCAGGTCGAGGATCAGGCCGGGCCTCAGCCGGTCGTCGATCAGCGCCTGCACGGCCACGCCGGGGTCGCGGTGGTGGACGCCGGTCTGCGCGTTGAAGATGTGGGTGACCTTGCGGGCGCCCGCGTCGGCCGCGGCGCGGACCTGCGCGGCGGTCGCGTCGCTGTGCCCGACGCTGACCAGGACCCCCGCCTCGGTCAGGGTGCGGATCGCCGCCAGGGCGCCGTTCCGCTCGGGCGCGAGCGTGACCAGCTTGACCAGGCCCGTCTCCAGCAGCTCCGCGATCGCCTCGGGCGCCGGGTCGGTCAGGTGGAGCGGGTTGTGCGCGCCTTTGCGCTTCTCCGACAGGAACGGGCCTTCCAGGTGGACGCCGAGGACGCGCGTTCCGGTGGGCAGGCCGGGCAGGATGTCGCGGGTGCGGCGGAGCGCCGCGGCCTGCGTCTCGACGGGGGCGGTGATGAAGGTCGGCATGAACGCGGTCACGCCGGTCTCGGGCAGGCGTGAGACGACGGTGTGCCAGCCGGCCTCGTCGGCGTCCACCATGTCGTGCCCGAAGTAGCCGTTCACCTGGAGGTCGACCAGGCCGGGCGCCAGGAGGCCGTCGGTCAGCTCGACGTCGGGGGCGCCGGGCGGGGGGCCTTCCCCGGCTTCGGCGATCACGCCGTCCACCACGCGGACGAATCCCGGGGAGAGCACGCGGGTAGGAGCGCCCTCGGGGGTAATGATCATGTTGGTGGCCGTGATCAGTAGTGATGTCATGGCTCCGCGCACTCTCCGCGACACGACGAATCGCTGGTCATTCCGTCCGGTCTCACTGGTCTAGTCCGGACTAGACCAGTACGCACCATACTCCACGGATCGAAGGGGACCGCAAGATGTCGGACGCGACGATTCCGGCGCCGGGCCGGGGAGCGTTCCACGCCGCCGGGCGGCGCGCACCCCCGAGGGGCGGCCTCCGATATGACGGCGGGCCAGCGGATTCCGCCATCGTGCCGGGAAACGGATGGGACGTCCGGGAGTCGTTGCTGACCTGGGAGTTCCTACGCTCGGGCGGTCGTCGTGGCGTGATCCGGTCGTTACGAATTCGTGCATTGACATGTCTTTCGATCCTGTGGTCTAGTCCGGCCTAGACCAGTACAAACCCCCGAAGACCCTCCGAAGCTACAAACAACCTCATACCCGTCAGAACCTGCGAATCCCATCGATCCGGCCCGCGGCCGTCGAGGACCCTCGTGACGACCATCGATCCGCACAGTCCCGTGCCGAAGTACTTCCAGCTCCGCGCGATCCTGCTCGACCTGATCGAGACCGCGGAACTGCCCGTCGACGCCCCGATCCCGTCGGAGCGCGAGTTGTGCGCCAGGTACGAGCTGTCCCGCATGACCGTCCGGCAGGGGGTCGACCAGCTCGTCTCCGAAGGCCGCCTCTACCGCGTCCCGGGCAAGGGCACGTTCGTCGCCCGCCCCAAGATCGAGATGCCGCTCCGGCTCGTCTCCTTCACCGAGGACATGCTGGCCCGCGGCCTGCGTCCCGGCGCGATCGACCTGGACCGCCGGACGGTCCCGGCGGACGCGCGCCTCGCCAGGATCTTCGATGTCGAAGCCGGCACCGATATCCACGTCATCGAACGCCTGCGCACCGCCGACGGCGAGCCCATGGCCGTTGAGCGCTCCCACATCCTGGCCTCGCTCGCCCCCGACCTGCTCGACCGCCGCCTCGCCGACCGCTCGCTCTACGGCGTCCTGGAGGCGGTGTACGGGCTGGTCTTCGACGCGGGCGACCAGACCATCGACGCCAGCCTGGCCGACGCGGCCGAGGCCAGGCACCTGCAGATCCCC
This sequence comes from Actinomadura sp. 7K534, assembly GCF_004348575.1. NCBI lineage: Bacteria > Bacillati > Actinomycetota > Actinomycetes > Streptosporangiales > Thermomonosporaceae > Actinomadura > Actinomadura sp. 7K534. The sequence continues at coordinate 9,656 of NZ_SMKB01000053.1, read as the reverse complement.
AAGGGCAGTGCCGTGCTGTTCCTGCAACGCCGCTCGTACACCGGAGGGGTGTGCGCCGAGCTGGGCGTGTCGACCTACCGGGCGGACCGCTACCAGATCCACACGGCCCTCGGAAACCCCCCGCCGCACTCCTGAAAAACCCCTGAGGAGGGATGTCGCGATGACATCGACGACAGTGGATTCCGCACCACGCCGAGGGTCCAGTGCCCTCGCGGTGCTGCAGCGGATCGGCCGCAGCCTCATGCTGCCGATCGCCGTGCTGCCCGCCGCGGCGCTCCTGCTGCGCTTCGGCCAGGCCGACATGCTCGGCGACGACGGCCTCGGCTGGACCCGCGTCGCGGAGATCGTCGGCGAGGCCGGCAACGCGCTGTTCGCCGCCCTCCCGCTGCTCTTCGCGGTCGGTGTGGCGATCGGCTTCGCCAAGAAGTCCGACGGCTCCACCGCCCTCGCCGCGGTCGTCGGGTACCTGGTCTTCGACCGCGTGTCCAAGATCATGTTCTCGCACACCGAGGAGCTCAAGGGCAACGTCACGATCACCACGGTGACGGACGGGGCCGAAGCGGAGGTCATCAACTGGGGGGCGACGAACCCCACGCAGGTGCTCGGCGGCATCCTCATGGGCCTCACCGCGGCCCTGCTCTACCAGCGCTACTACCGGATCAAGCTGCCGACCTGGCTGGCGTTCTTCGGCGGCCGCCGCTTCGTGCCCATCGTCACCGCCCTCGCCGGCCTCGTGATCGGCATCCTGATCGGCTTCATCTGGCCGGTGCTCGGCAGCTGGCTCACCGACTTCGGCGAGTGGATCACCGGGGCGGGCGCGGCGGGCGCCGGCATCTACGGCGTCATCAACCGCCTGCTGCTGCCGTTCGGCCTGCACCACATCCCGAACTCGCTCATCTGGTTCGTGTTCGGCACCTACGAGGGCCCGGACGGCGCCGTCACCGGCGAGATCAACCGCTACCTGGCCGGCGACCCCGACGCGGGCGGCTTCCTCGCCGGGTTCTTCCCCGTGCTGATGTTCGGCCTGCCCGGCGCGGCCCTCGCGATCTGGCGCGCCGCTCCCCCGCACCGGCGCCCCGCGGTCGGCGGCCTCATGGTCTCCGCCGGGCTCACCGCGTTCGTCACCGGCGTCACCGAGCCGATCGAGTTCGCGTTCATGTTCGTCGCGCCCATCCTGTACGGCGTGCACGTCGTGCTCACCGGCATCTCGATGGCGATCCTGGAGGCCGCCGGCGCCCAGCTCGGCTTCGGCTTCTCCGCCGGCCTCATCGACCTGCTGCTGAACGCCCGCAAGGACAACACCGAGGGGCTGTGGCTGATCCTCGGCCTGGGCGTCGTGTACTTCTTCCTGTACTACTTCATCTTCAAGTTCATGATCGAGAAGTTCAACTTCGCGACGCCGGGCCGGGAGCCGGAGGGCGAGGAGTCGACGGCCGTCGACCCGGCCGCCGACCCGGAGCTGGCCGGCGCCGCGGCCGCCAAGAAGGACCGCAAGGATTCGGGCGGCGAACCGAAGGAGGCCGAAGCCGCCTCCGACGGCTGATCACCGGGGCGCCGCGGTCCCCTCATCCCCGCGGCGCCCCCGTCCGGGCCGGTCAGCCCACCGGCCCGCTCCCACGGGTCCCGGACTCCCCGCACGGTCCGGGACCCCGCTCCCAGGCGGCGGGACGCCCACCGGCGTCCCGCCGCTTCCCATGTCCGGGCGCGGCGCCTGTGGACGCGGAGCCGTCCCGCGCGTTACACCGCGGGCCGCATGCGGCCAGGACGTATTTATCGCGGGCCGCGCGACTCCTGTCTTCAAACGAGCCAGGAGGTATCGCCATGCGTCCACGTCCAGCCACGTCCTCCGCCGTCCGGTTCATCCGGTACCGCGGCGCACCGTCCGGCGCGCCGACCCGCGGCGCGCTGGCGCTCCGTCCCGCGGCACCGCCCCCGTCCCGGCCGCCGGGAGCCCGCCCGCCGGGCCTGCGGCTCGTGCGCCCGGCGGACGGGGTCGACGCCGAGGTCCGCGCCGTCGCGGACGCGGCCGTGCGGCTCGTGGTGGAGATCCTCGCGGGGACGCGCCCGGCCGCCCAGCTGTCCCTGGTGGCCGTCCCGCCGGTGTGCCGGGAGATGGCCCGGCACGGCTCCGCGACCCGGCGCGGGGCACGGATCGTCCCGCCCAGGGTGCTGTCGACCCGGCTGCAGCGCCCCGCCGCCGCGGTCGCCGAGACGACCGCCGTCGTGGTCGTCGCCGGCCGCGTCCACGCCCTGGCCCTCCGCCTCGAACACGCCCGCGGCCGCTGGCGCTGCACGGCCCTGGAGACAACGGCCCACGGCACCCCCTAGCCGCGCCCCGGATCACGCTGGTGGGCGGGTCTGGACATGCGAAAGCGGCCTCCCGGGACCGGGAGGCCGCTTTCGCGGGGTGCTACTTGTTCTTGTTGCGGGGGTCGCCGTGGCACCGCTTGTACTTCTTGCCCGAGCCGCAGGGGCACGGGTCGTTGCGGTTCACGCCCGCGTACTCGTCCTTGGTCTCCTCGGTGTGGTGCTCGACGCCGCCGTCACCGTCGATGGTCGGAGCCGAGTAGTCCAGCTTCTTCGGACGCGACGGCTTCTCCAGCCCCTTCGCCTTGATGGCGGGGGTCTCGTCGGCCTCCTCCACGTCGTCGGAGGGGACGGCGTCCTCCGCGTCGGTGGCGGGAGCGGACTTGGCGACCGACACGGGCGTCGCGCCGACGGTCGGGGTCTCCGGCTGGTCCTCGACCTCGACCTCGAGGTTGAAGAGGTAGCCGACCGACTCCTCCTTGATGCCGTCGAGCATCGCGTTGAACATGTCGTAGCCCTCGCGCTGGTACTCCACCAGCGGGTCGCGCTGCGCCATGGCCCGCAGGCCGATGCCCTCCTGGAGGTAGTCCATCTCGTAGAGGTGCTCGCGCCACTTGCGGTCGAGGACCGACAGGACGACGCGGCGCTCCAGCTCGCGCACGACCTCCGCGCCGAGCTGCTCCTCGCGCTTGTCGTAGGCGGCCTGCGCGTCGTCGCGGATCTTCTCCGCGAGCGTCTCGGCGTCCAGCGCGGAGAGGTCGCCGCCCGCCTCCTTCTCCAGGTCCTCGACCGTGATGGAGATCGGGTAGAGCGCCTTGAACGCCTTCCACAGCTTGTCGAGGTCCCACTCCTCGGCGAAGCCCTCCGAGGTGGCGCCCGCGACGTAGCCCGCGACGACCTCGTCGATCATCCGGCGGACCTGCTCGTGCAGGTCCTCGCCCTCCAGCACCTTGCGGCGCTCGGCGTAGATGACCTTGCGCTGCCGGTTCAGGACCTCGTCGTACTTCAAGACGTTCTTGCGCATCTCGAAGTTCTGCTGCTCGACCTGGCTCTGCGCCGACTTGATCGCGTTGCTGACGATCTTGGACTCGATCGGCACGTCGTCCGGGATGTTCAGCCGGGTCATGATCGACTCGACGCGGGCCGAGTTGAACAGCCGCATCAGGTCGTCCTCCAGCGACAGGTAGAACCGGGACTCGCCCGGGTCGCCCTGCCGGCCGGACCGCCCGCGCAGCTGGTTGTCGATGCGCCGCGACTCGTGCCGCTCGGTGGCGAGGACGTACAGGCCGCCGGCGTCGACGACCTCCTCGTGCTCGCCCTTCACGGCCTCCTGCGCCTTCTCCAGCGCCTCGGGCCACGCCTCCTCGTACTCTTCGGGCGTCTCCAGCGGGGACAGCCCGCGCTGGTGCAGCTCCAGGTCGGCGCGGAAGTCGGGGTTGCCGCCGAGCATGATGTCGGTGCCGCGGCCCGCCATGTTCGTCGCGACGGTGACGCTGCCCTTGCGGCCCGCCTCCGCGACGATCGTCGACTCCTGCTCGTGGTGCTTGGCGTTCAGCACCTGGTGCGGGATGCCGCGCCGCTTGAGCATCTTGCTCAGCTTCTCGGACTTCTCCACCGAGGTGGTGCCGACCAGGACCGGCTGGCCCTTCTCGTGCCGCTCGGCGATGTCGTCGACGACGGCCTCGAACTTGGCCTGCTCGGTCTTGTAGACGACGTCCGCCACGTCCTCGCGGATCATGGGCCGGTTCGTCGGGATCGGCACGACGCCGATCTTGTAGGTCTTGTTGAACTCCGCCGCCTCGGTCTCGGCGGTTCCGGTCATGCCGGCCAGCTTGTTGTAGAGGCGGAAGTAGTTCTGCAGGGTGATCGTGGCGAGGGTCTGGTTCTCGTCCTTGATCGCCACGCCTTCCTTGGCCTCGATGGCCTGGTGCATGCCCTCGTTGTAGCGGCGGCCGTGCAGGATGCGCCCGGTGAACTCGTCGACGATCAGGACCTCGCCGTTCATGACGACGTAGTCCTTGTCGCGCTTGTACAGCTCCTTGGCCTTCAGCGCGTTGTTGAGGAAGCTCACCAGCGGCGTGTTCACCGAGTCGTAGAGGTTGTCGATGCCGAGCCAGTCCTCGACCTTCTCGACACCGGACTCGGTGATGCCGACCGTGCGCTTCTTCTCGTTGACCTCGTAGTCGCCGGGGCCGTACTCGTCGACCTGGCCGGCGGTGCTGATCAGCTCGGCGCGCTTCAGCCGCGGCGCGATCTTGGCGAACTCCGCGTACCACTTGGAGTTCTGCTCGGCCGGGCCGGAGATGATCAGCGGGGTCCGGGCTTCGTCGATGAGGATCGAGTCGACCTCGTCCACGATGGCGAAGTTGTGGCCGCGCTGGACGCACTCGTCCAGGCTCCACGCCATGTTGTCGCGCAGGTAGTCGAAGCCGAACTCGTTGTTCGTCCCGTAGGTGATGTCGGCGTTGTACGCCGCGCGGCGCTCCTCGGGCGTCATCTGCGCGAGGACGACCCCGACCTCCAGGCCCAGGAACTGGTGGACGCGTCCCATCCACTCGGCGTCGCGCTTTGCCAGGTAGTCGTTCACGGTGACGATGTGGACGCCGTCCCCGGAAAGGGCGTTCAGGTAGGCCGGGAGAACCGCGGTCAGGGTCTTGCCCTCACCGGTCTTCATCTCGGCGATGTTGCCGAGATGCAGGGCTGCTCCGCCCATCACCTGGACGTCGAAGTGCCGCTGCCCGAGCACGCGCTTGGCGGCTTCGCGTGCGGTCGCGAACGCCTCCGGCAGCAGGTCGTCCAGGGTCTCGCCGTCGGCGAGGCGCTCCCGGTACTTGTCGGTCAGCTCGCGCAACTCGGCGTCGCTCATCTCGAGGAAGTCCTCCTCGATCGAGTTGACCTGATCCGCGAGCTTCTTGAGCTTGCGCAGGGTTTTTCCCTCGCCCGCACGAAGGATCTTGTCGATGACTGGCGGCACTCTCGAAGGCTCCTTGCAGATCGTGGTTCACCGCTCCAGGCGGCACGCACACCACACGTACGATGCCCATCGTAGGCGAGACCCAGAATGGTCTAGGTCACTCCGCAGCGCAATCCACTGCGCGTCTCGTTTGACGTTCCGGGTCGCGGAGAGGATGACGGCACAGCATGGAGGGAGACGCAATGTCCGGAGAGTCCCACGGGTCGCACGTCGGCCGCCCGGCTTCCTGGGTGGCGGTCACCATCATTTTCATCGGATTCGTCGTGGGTGGCGTCGCGCTCTGCCTGGGCCCGATGTGGATCATGTTCTGGGTCGGCGCCGGCATCATCGTCGCCGGTTTCGCCGTCAGCTGGATGGTCCACCTGTTCTCCGACGTGGTCGTGGACGCCCCCCGGGTCATCCCCGAGATCGTCGACTACTCCGTCTTCGGCACCCGCACCGAGAAGCGCCGCGGCGGCCCCGAGGGCGAGGCCCTGGAAAGCCCTGTGGCGACCGACCCCCAGACGTCCCCCCACGGATAACCGGGTTCACGCCAGGGCGGCCACGAATTGATGAGCGCGCCACCGTCCTGCGGTGGCGCGCTCATCGTGTTTCGTGCCGCGGGTGCGTTCTCAGGTGGACGCGCCGCGCTCGGTCGGAATCGCGGCTTTTAGGGCGGCTGTAAGTAGGGATTGGGGTAGGTCTGTGCGGTCCACGCGGACGTCGTCGCAGCCGACCCAGGTGGCGGCGCGCCATAGGGCTGTGGCCAATGCGGCGGCCGAGGCTTCTGCGCGTGCCGGGGTGCGGGTGGCCCACGGCTCCAGGGACGCCTGGCGCGCTATCAGGGTGCGGCCCTCCCGGGCCGGGTCGACGCGTCCGAGGAGGCGGCCGCCGGACAGGAGCGGCATCGCGAAGTAGCCGTGGACCCGCTTGGCCTTGGGGACGTACGCCTCCAGGCGGTGGTCGAAGCCGAACACGCGGGACGTGCGGGCCCTGTCCCACACGAGGGAGTCGAACGGGGAGAGCAGCGTGGTGGCGTGCCTGCCGCGCGGCGGGTCGTCCAGCGCCTCGGGGTCGGCCCAGGCCCGCTGGGACCATCCGGCGACCGCGACGGGGACCAGGCCGGTCCCGCCGATCACGCGGTCGACCTGGTCCTGCTTGACGCGGTAGTAGTCGGCGAGGTCCGCGCGGGTCGCCACGCCGAGGGCCCGGCCGGCGCGCGTGACGAGCTCGGTCAGGCAGGCGTCGTCGTCGGGGTCCTGCGCGAGGAGCCCGGACGGGACCGCCCGCTCCGCGAGGTCGTAGACGCGGCGCCAGCCGACGCGCTGGACGCAGACGACCTCGCCGACGTCCAGCAGCCACTCGATGCCGATCTTGTGGTCGCTCCAGTCCCACCAGTCGGCACTGGCCTTGGCCCCGCCGAGTTCCCTGGTGGTGAGCGGGCCGTCCGCCTTCAGGCGCGCCCGGATCTCGTCGCAGACGCCCTCGGGGACCTTGTGCCAGCGCCAGCCGCGGCGGAGGTAGGCGCGCCGCCGGAACCCGAACAGCGGCCAGGTGTCCATGGGCAGGACGGACGCGGCGTGCGCCCAGTACTCGAACGCCCCGGCGGTGCCGTTCGGGCGGCCCCAGTAGGCGTCCTCGATCGCGGTGCGGCGCACCGGGCCGAGGCGGGCGTAGGAGACCAGTTCGTGGGACCTCGCCAGGACCGAGATCGTGTCGAGCTGGACGGCGCCGAGCCGTTCCAGCATCGCCGGTACGCCGCCCTTCCGCCGCGCGCCCAGGAACCCCTGGGCGCGCAGTTGGAGCCGCCGTGCCTCGTCCGCGCTGAGCTCTACCTCGACCACGCCGGTGATGCTACGCCACGACACCGACAAAAGCCGATTGCCGGTCGCATCGGACCCCTTGGACCACTCAGGTGATCTCCAGGAGTTTCTCCCGGACGGCGTAGACGACGGCCTCCATCCGGGAGTGGAGCTGGAGCTTCTCCAGGATGTTGCGGACGTGGTTCTTCACCGTGTTCTCGGAGATGAACAGCTCCCGGGCGATCTCCCGGTTGCCGAGGCCGCGGGCGACGAGCCGCAGCACCTCCATCTCCCGCTCGGTGAGGCGGGGCGCGGGGACCTGCTGGGTGCGCTCCTCGCTGCGCTTGGCCAGCGCGGCGAACTCGGTGATGAGCTTGGACGCCATCGACGGGCTGATCAGCGACTGCCCGCCGTGCACGGCGCGGACCGCCTGCGGGACCTCGTCGATGGAGATCTCCTTCAGCAGGTAGCCGCTGGCCCCGGCCTTGATCGCCTCGAAGAGGTCCTCCTCCTCGTCGCTGATGGTCAGCATGACGATCTTCGCGCTGGGCGCGGCGTCCTTGATGGCGGTGCACGCCTCGATGCCGCTGCGGCGCGGCATCCTGATGTCCATCAGGACGACGTCCGGCAGCAGGTCGCCGGCCATCTCGACGGCCTCGTGCCCGTCGCCGCCCTCGCCGATGACCTCGATGTCCTCCTCGCCTTGGAGGACCATCTCCAGACCTCTGCGGAACAGCGCATGGTCGTCGACGATGAGCACGCGGATCGGGTCGGCCGCTCCGGGCCGCGGTGCCGCCTCCCGGGCGGCGGGGGTGGAGCCGGCGCCGCGTTGCCGGCCCCCGGCCTGACGGGGTACCGCCGCGGCGTCGCGAGCCTCGGGATTCTCGCTCACCAGAGTCGCGGCGTGGAGGAGACGCCGCTTCCCCCCTTCACTGTTCAGCGATCTGGATGTACCGGAGGGTTGCTCTCCGACGGGACGTCCCCGGGAACCTTGGGGGGTTCCGGGTACGAGCCCAGGGGTTTCGGGTCGGGTGTTCCCGGATGGAACTGCTGTGCGCCCCGGGAGGTTCCCGGGCGGTCCCCGCGGGTCCGGGCCCCCGCGGGACGTGCCGCCGCGGGGCGGTGGCCCGCGGGCCCCGGACCGGCCGAGCGGCGCTCGCGCCGTACCGGAGCCCCCCGCGGCCACCGCGTCCGCGGATCGGCTGGTACGCCTTCGCAGATCATTACATGGTTCGGACGGTGACGTGACGCGAGTGCCGCATCACTCTTCGACGAGCCTGATCACTCCGTAGTCCCAGCCCCTCCTCCGGTATACGACCGAGGGCAGCCCGTTGGCCTTGTCGCGGTACAGGAAAAAGTCGTGGCCGACGAGCTCCATCTCGAAGAGGGCCTGCTCGATGCCCATCGGCTCGGCCTTGTGGAACTTCTCGCGGACGACGAGGGGCCCGTCGCCGTCCATGGGGATGGGGACGAGGTTGTCGTCCTGCGCGGCCTGTGCCGGTTCCGCCTCTTCCTCGGCGGGCTCCGGCGCGGTCTTCAGCGGTTCGGGGAGCGTTTCGGGGAGCGTCTCCATAGTCGCGAGCTTGGCGCGGCCCTTGCCGCCGTGGCCCTTGCGCCGCTCGGCGTCGCGGCGGAGCCTGGACTCCAGCTTGTCCAGAGCCAGGTCGAGGGCACCGTAGCGGTCGTCCGCGGCGGCCTCGGCCCGGATCACCGGGCCGCGGGAGCGGATGGTGAGCTCGACTCTCTCGCGCTGGTCGGCGAGCCGCGGGTTATGTTCCTCGGACACCTCCACGTCCACGCGGATCACCTTCTGGTTGAGCCGCTCGATCTTCGCCAGTTTGTTGTCGACATGCCGGCGGAACCTGTCATTGATGTCGGTGTGCCGGCCCCTCACGGTGATGTTCACGCGAGCCCCCCTTCTCCCGGTTACGAGTCGACCTGCCCGGGATCCCTGGCGGAACACGCCCCACCCTCGTGAGATGCACCATGCGCCCGGCTTTCGGCGCATACGGGAGGGAAGTGCCCTTCGCCCCGGGCCGGCCCCACAGGACGGTGGGTCGCACCCGCCCGGCCGACCTGGTCTTCGTCCCCACATCCGCCTGCTGAGGGGCTCGCGGCGCTCTCGCCACTACTGCCCTTCTCCCTGCTCGGGGGATGTCGGATCCCCCGACGGGGCAGGACTTACCTCTAAGGCGCACCGTGATCGGTCGACGAGAAGTCGCCTTACGTGGGCCGTTTCGCCTGCGCCTGGCATCGGCTTGCCGGACCACCGGTCGTGCTCCTGACGAGCACTGCGGTCCGACGCAACCACGGACCCGGGCGGGTGCCATGTCAGGAACGCTAACCGCTTACGCCACGAATGTCAGGGGGGTGGCCGGAGGAAAAACTCACGGACCGTCATCGGAACCCGCCCAAGCGGGTACCCGCGCCCTTACCCGGCCGCCCCATCACATGCCGTGAACCCACGTGTGCGCGGCCGTTGCGCCCCTCGCGCCCGCGCAGGTCAGGTCGACCTGACCCTCCGGTGAGTTTCCCGACTCACCCCTCCCCCAGAGCCGATGTGCCGCAAATAACCCCACACTCCTCCACAAAGC
>NZ_SMKB01000520.1:0-861 GCF_004348575.1 Actinomadura sp. 7K534 | reverse complement strand
AGAGACGGATGTTGTTGCGGGGGTGAGTGTGCCGGTGGCGTGGCAGGTCCAGGGCTGCTCGTCGGCGTCGCCATCGTCGGGGCGTGAGTGGATGGTCAGCCTGCGACGGCCGCTCTCGTCGGCGGCGTTGACGGTGATCTGCAGCTGACTGGTCTTGTGGAGAAACAGGGGAGCTTGGACGGTGAGCTCTTCGATGTGGGGTGTTCCGGTGTGGTCACCTGCGTGGATGGCGAGTTCGAGGTAGCCGGTACCGGGAAGCACGGGAACATCGTTGATCGCGTGGTCGGCGAGCCAGGGGTGGGTGTCCACCGATAGGCGCCCGGTGAACACGGTGGTCTGCTCGTCGGCGAGCGTGACACAGGCACCGAGCAGAGGGTGCGCGGTGCTCTCCAGACCTGCGGATGCGACATTCGCTGCCCCGGCCGGAGCATGCAACCAGTACTGCTGCCGCTGGAAGGCGTAGTTCGGCAGAGCGACAGGAGCAGCTGGCTCCGCAACGCCGAAGGCACTCAGGATCCGCGGCCAGTCGAGTTCGACGCCGTGAGCGTGCAGGCGGCCGAGAGCGGTGAGCAGCGTCATGACCTCGTCATGGCCGTCCCGCAGGGTGGCCACCATCAGGACATTGCGCTCGTCGGAAGGCGTCTCCTCATTTCTGTTCGTCTCGTTGAAATGCGAAATCGTCGTGTCGACCAGTGGGGTGAGTGTGGGGTGCGGGGTGATTTCGAGGTAGGTGGTGGTGTTGTTTTGGTGGAGGGTTTGGATGCTTTGGGTGAAGTGGACGGGTTGGCGGATGTGTTGGGTCCAGTAGTGGGGGGTGGTGATGTGGTGGGGGTCGGCTGTTTGTCCGGTGAGGTTGGAGAT
>NZ_SMKB01000519.1:0-863 GCF_004348575.1 Actinomadura sp. 7K534 | reverse complement strand
GGTCGAGGTGGACGGTGGCTTCGCGGGGGTGGTGGGGGTTGAGGTTGACGACGGCCAGCACGGTGTCGTTGAGGTGGCGTTTGGAGAAGGCGAGCAGTTCGGGCTGGTCGACGTGGTGGAAGTGCAGGTTGCGCAGTTGCTGGAGGGCGGGGTGGGTGTTGCGCAGGGTGTTGAGGCGGGTGATCAGGGGGGCGATGGTGGTGCCGGTGCGGGCGGCGGTGTCGAAGTCGCGGGGGCGGTACTGGTATTTCTCGGAGTCGCGGTATTCCTCGCTGCCGGGTCGTACCGGGGTGTTCTCGCATAGTTCGTATCCGGAGTAGATGCCCCAGGTGGGGGAGAGCAGGGCGGCGAGGATGGCGCGGATTTCGAAGGCGGGGCGGCCGCCGTGCTGGAGGTATTCGTTGAGGATGTCGGGGGTGTTGGTGAACAGGTTGGGGCGCATGTAGTCGGCGGCGGGGCCGGTGAGTTCTTGGAGGTAGGTGGTGAGTTCGTCGGCGTTGTTGCGCCAGGTGAAGTAGGTGTAGGACTGGTGGAATCCGATTTTGGCCAGGGTGTGCATCATGGCGGGGCGGGTGAAGGCTTCGGCGAGGAACAGGACGTCGGGGTCGGTGGTGTGGATGTCGGCCAGGAGCCGTTCCCAGAAGGCGACGGGTTTGGTGTGGGGGTTGTCGACGCGGAAGATGCGGACGCCGTGGTTCATCCAGTGGTGCAGGATGCGGCGGATCTCGGTGTAGAGGCCTTCGGGGTCGTGGTCGAAGTTGAGGGGGTAGATGTCCTGGTATTTCTTGGGGGGGTTCTCGGCGTGGGCGATGGTGCCGTCGGCGCGGGTGGTGAACCATTCGGGGTGGGTGGTGACCCAGGGG
>NZ_SMKB01000518.1:0-870 GCF_004348575.1 Actinomadura sp. 7K534 | reverse complement strand
GTCCAGCGCGGGGACGTCCAGGAGAAGGGTGAGGCCGGGGGTTAGTCGTACGCCCTGGACGACGGTGGGACGAGGCTCGGCGGGGGCGCCCGCCCCGTAGTCATCGGCGACGGCCGCCTCCGTGTAGGAGATGTCCGGACGCACCCGCCAGAAGGCGGAGTGCGCGGTGTCGTGCTCGTCGCCGGGAGGGCTGGCCGACGGGGCGCCGTCCTCGGGTCGGAGGGGCGCCGATTCGGCTGCGGAGTTCGCGGGTGGCGCCGGTTCGATGTCATCGAAGTCGAGGTGCGCCGGACGGCCTGCGGGGGCTGCGGGTCGGTCTGAAGGAGCCGGCGTGGAGGGCGCCGGCGGGCGGGGCGCGCGCCCTGCTGTGCCGCGTCCTCTAGGCGGTTGAGGCGCCGGGTAGGGGAGGGCGGCGATCCGTTCGAGGGTCGCGTCGGTCGCGCCGGTGAGCTCGACCTGGATCTGGGCGATGGACAGGCCCGCGGCCTGGCGGCGTTTCACCGCGACGAGCTGCAGGAGGTGACGCGGCCCGTACAGGGCGGTGCGGCCGCGGCGGCCGAGGGGCGGGTCTACCAGGCCGATCGTGGTGTACCAGCGGATCAGTCGCTCGTTGGGAACGTCGCGCACCCGGCCGCTGACCTGTGTGGATCCGTCCGCGGCAAGCGCCGCGGCGGCCCGCTCGGCCAGCTCGCTGATCGTCCAGGTGCCTTCCATGCGTCCGATGATGACACTGTCACGATGACAGTGTCAAATCCCATCGGAGATCAACTTCTGCGCGGCCTTGTCGCGGCCGCCGGGCTGACGCACGCTTGTGCCGCCAGGTGCGGCTCGGGGGCTGGAGGAAAAGGGGCGGTACCGAGGGGTCGGGGT
>NZ_SMKB01000517.1:0-879 GCF_004348575.1 Actinomadura sp. 7K534 | reverse complement strand
CAAAGGCCCGACCCCGTCATGGCCGGAACGGACCGACCGCTCTTGTCGCAGCGCTACCAGCGCCGCCTACTCACCAGGTCTCCACCGCCGACCACGGGGCCGGGCCCTACCTGCTCATTAGGCCTACAACTCCGCCGAGCACCTGGCCTGACTGCGCCGGCGCGGAATCGTGCCGCGCATCGCCCGGGCCGGCGTGGAGTCCAGCGAGCGTCTGGGCCGCCACCGCTGGAAGATCGAACGGACCCTGTCCTGGCTGTTCGGCTACCGGCGCCTGACCGTCCGCTACGAACGCCACGGCCACCTGTTCAACGCCTTCCTCACCCTCGCAGCAGCCATCACCTGCTACAAGAAACTCGCCAAACTCCCCACATGAGACACGCTATTAATGGCGTCGGAGCCAGCGCTGATGAGGGGGTCGGAGGTGAGCAGGCCAGCCGCACCCTCGGCGACCAACTCCTGTTTGGCGCGGGTGCGGCCCCGGCCAGGCCCCGGCCAGGCCCCTGCTGGCGCTGCAGAGGAGCCCCCGTCGAAAGGCGCATCCCGGCTCAGCGTTTCGGGGCCGAGCACCTCCTGAAGGAACTCCATCATCTGCCCGCACTGCTGGCCGGCCCATCCGAACAGTCCCAGGCGCGGCAGGCCATAGGTGTCGAGCAACTGGCTGACCGTCCCCGCGATGGCGAACCCGGCCGCGGCGTAGACCAGCACCGCCCGCATCGCATAATCCCGATCCCCGCTGTCCTGATCGGCAGCATCCCCCTCTCTGTCAGACTGCTGTGACACAAGGGACGAACGAGTCCTTCTGATACCAAGCAGGGCGAGACAGGACGAACAGCGCAGTGACGATGACTCTCGCCGACCAGGCCGCCGTGACGACACGGC
>NZ_SMKB01000516.1:0-880 GCF_004348575.1 Actinomadura sp. 7K534 | reverse complement strand
GGATGGACGCGCGGCCGGGTTGGTGCTGTGTGGCGGCGGAGGCGGCCGGACCTTCTAAAAACAACGAGCGTTGACATAGAAACGGCGGCCGTGGTGGAGTGGGGCGCATGAGCGATCACACCCCCGCCTCCGCGCGGCCCGCCTCCCCCCGGTTCCACCTCGCGCAGTTCAACGTCGCCACGCTGCGCTTCCCGCTCGGCGATCCGCGGATGGCGGAGTTCGTCGCACTGCTGGAGCCGGTCAACGCGCTCGCCGACGCCGCGCCTGGGTTCGTGTGGCGGCTGACGGAGGAGGGGGAGCCCGACGCCACCGGGATGCGCCCCGCCGGCGACGACGTGATCATCAACTACTCGGTGTGGGAGTCGGCCGAGGCGCTGTGGGACTTCGTGTACCGCAGCCCGCACCTGGAGACGATGCGGCGCCGCCGGGAGTGGTTCGGGCGGCACGCGGACGCGCATCTCGTCCTGTGGTGGGTGCCCGCGGGCCGGACGCCGACGGTCGGGGAGGCGCTGGAGCGGCTCGCCCTGCTGCGGGACCGGGGCCCCTCGCCGCGGGCGTTCACGTTCGCCTCGTCCTACACCGCCGAGGAGGCCGCCGCGGCCGGCGCCGCCGGAGCGGGAGCCGGCGAGACGGCCTCCGTCTGACGGTCAGGCGAGGAGGGCGGCGGTGTGCCGGCCCGCGGCGGCGGCGGTGAGGAAGTAGGGCAGGTCCTCGTCGAGGCGGCGGCCCATGGTGGACAGGCGGACGCCCCAGTCCTTCTCCGCGGTCCTGAGGGTCTCGTGGAGGCCGTCGACGGGGACGGGGACGAGGCGGTGCCGCTCGCCGAGGGGGGCGGCCTCCGCGGCGACGCGGGCGCCGAAGGGGCCGCCGAGCTCGGGGA
>NZ_SMKB01000515.1:0-885 GCF_004348575.1 Actinomadura sp. 7K534 | reverse complement strand
CCACCCTCCTGATCACCTACACCGACGTGTGCGTGCACGGCGGCACCATCAGCACCCAGGGATTCGGCCTGGTCACCTACCGGCCCGCCGGGAACTCCCTCACCGGCCGCACCCGGCTGTTCAGCTCCCCCGGCGGGCTGCCGTTCCAGCACAACCTCGGCTCCCCCGTGTTCAGCCGCGGCCACCTGCACCTGTTCGCCTCGGTGTGCGACGACTCCGCGCTCGGCACCTGCCACGGCGGGCGCGTCACCCTGGCCCGGGCGCCCGCCGGCCCGGACGCCTGGCGCGATCCCGCCGCCTACCGGTACTGGACGCCCGGCGGCTGGACCCGCGATGCCGCCCAGGCCGGCACCGTCGTCCACGGCGCGGCCCCCTACCTGGTCCACGTCGCCGACTACACCGGCGTCGGCAAGGGCCTGGTCATGGTCGAGCAGCGCAGCCTGTCCGGGCGGTTCCGCCTCTGGCGCGCCCCCGCCCCCGAAGGGCCCTGGACGCCCGCGGGCGACGGCTCGGTCCCCTGCTCCGGCGGCACCGGCCTCGACCAGTGCCGCGCCCTCATCGGGCACCCCGCCCTCAGCACCCGCGACACGCTGGTGCTGACCTACTACGACCCCGCCGACCACCACATCACCGCACGCGCCTTCCCCTGGTGACCCTGCGACAACGGCGCGCGGGGCGACGGGGTGCGGGGCAGCGGTGCACGGGTCGACGGCGTACAGGTCACAGGCTCCACAGGCGCCGCTTGCGGTAGCGGGGCTCCCACATCACCCGGTTGCGCTCGCGCACCGGCGCCGGCAGCGCCATCAGGAACCGGCTCCGCTCGACCGGTGCGATCCCGTCCACGACCCACGGCACGAACAGCGGCGCGCCCGCCGCCCACCGGCC
>NZ_SMKB01000514.1:0-887 GCF_004348575.1 Actinomadura sp. 7K534 | reverse complement strand
CGCCCGCACCGGACCCGCCGCCGCCCGCGCCGCCGCCGACGTCCTGGACGCCGTCCAGGAGGGCCTGCCCCGCACCGGATGGCCGTCCCTGCGCACCGTCCTGCTGGACGACCCCGCCGCCTACCGGGAGGCGTCCCGCACCCCCGGCGTCGCCCAGCTCGCCGCCTACGCCGCCTCCGTCGCCGTCGACCGCGCCCTGCGCACCGCCGGCGTGCACCCCTCCTACGCGGTCGGGCAGAGCTTCGGCGAGATCGCCGCGCTGGTCAGCGCCGGCGCGTTCGCCATCGCCGACGGCGCCCGCATGGCCGTCAGCCTCGTCGGCGTGCTGACCCGCCGCGGCCGCGGCGGCGGCCTGGGCCTGCTGGAGACCGGCGAGGACGGCGCGCACGCCTGCATCGGCGCCGCCGGCGCCCCGCAGGTCGTCGTCGCGTGCCTCAACGCGCCGTCGGTCACCGTCGTGTCCGGCCCCGGCGAGCCACTGGAACGGGTCCTGGACGCCGCACGCGGCCGCGGGGTGCGGGCCGTGCGGCTCGCCGTCCCCTACCTGTCGCACCACCCGGCGATGGCCGGCGCCGACGACGAGTGGTACTCCATGATCCGCCGCTACCCGCAGCGGCCCCTGGAACTGCCCGTCCACTCGCCGGTGCGGGGCCGCGCCTACCACGACGGCGACGACCTGCACCGCGCGCTGGCCGACTGCATCGTCAAGCCCGTCCGGCTGCCGGAGGCGCTGCGCGCCGTCCACGACGCCGGCGCCACCGTGTTCACCGAGGCCGGCGCCGGCGACGCGCTATGCCAGTGCGCGCGGCTGACGCTGCCCGGCGCGCGGACCATGGCCCCGCTGCGCGGCCGCCCGCCCGGCCCCCGCCCCGGAACCGGAACCGCAC
>NZ_SMKB01000052.1:0-36673 GCF_004348575.1 Actinomadura sp. 7K534 | reverse complement strand
GCCGTGGGGAGGCTGCCCGGGCGCGTGGCCGTACGGGCCCGGGTACGGCGGAGGCTGGCCGGGCTGCGGCGGGGGGTGGTCCGTCAATGGTCTTCCTTCGGATCCTTCGGTGTGTTTCAGGAATCTACCGAACGCCGGGCCCCGCCGCAGGTGCGCCGCGGTGCCCGGACCCCGCCGTCCCGGGCCCGCACGCCCGCATCCTAGAATCGCGTTCTGGTAGACGGGAGGGCCGATGAGCACCATGCCGATGGAACGGCACCAGTTGGGGGACGAGGAGTCGGCCGCACTGGCGGGACTCGCCGCCAGGATCCGCGAACTGGCGGAGGCGGCCGTCGTCACCGGGACCGGCGCCGCCGAGGCCGCCGCGGTGGCGGACGAGGTCGCGGCGCTGACCGCGCGGCTGTCGGAGCGGCGCCACGACGCGCCCCCGTACCGGATGTCCGGCGAGGCCGTCCTGGACCGGGCCACCGGCAACCCCGTCACCGGTGCCCTCAACCCGCTCGCGCCCCCGGTCGTCCTGACGGCCGGACCGGACGGCGTCGTCCGCGGCGAGTTCACCCTCGGCCACCTCTACGAGGGGCCGCCGACCTACGTGCACGGCGGCGTCTCCGCGATGGTGCTCGACCAGGCCCTCGGCATGGCCGCGGCCGTCTCCGGCACGCCCGGCATGACCGCGACGCTGGAGACCCGCTACCGGCGCCCCACCCCGCTCGGCGTCCCGCTCACCGTGGATGCGAGGCGGAGCCGCGTCGATGGGCGCAAGATCTACGCGTCCGGGACGATCTCCGGCCCGGACGGCCGCGTCACGGTCGAGGCCACCGCGATGTTCATCATGCCGGACCGGTTCGTCGCGGCGGGGGAGTGAGGCGGGGCCCCCTGAAGCCCGCTCAGTACTCGTAGACCTTCACCGCGGGATCGCCCTCGGCCCAGGTGGCGATCACCGACGAGGTGTGGTCGTCGTTGAGGAAGTCGACGCGAAGCCAGCCCCTGGCCTTCGTCACGCGCGTCTCGTAGCCGGGGTTGGGCGTCGCCGACACCAGCCGCACGTGGTCCTTCTCGATGGCCATGGCGGTGCGCCCGCCGCGCGTGACATAGCTGCGCACGTTGTCGGGCGGCTTCCGGGAGGGGGTGCCGCTGCTCTCCCGCTCGCCGGGCGTCGCGGGAGGCGGCGCCTTCGGTGTCTTGGACGGCTTCGGCCCCCGGTCCTCGCCGGGCGGCGGCCCCGGATGGGACGTCGGCGAGCCGATGGACGTGGGCCCGGGCGGGCTGGAGCGGATGACCGGCCCCGCGATCGGCGGCGGGGACGACCTCTCCGACACCGCGCCGCGCACGACGCCGCGGACCCCCAGCCAGGAGAGCGCCACCGCGAGCGCGGTCACCCCCGCCCACGGGGCAACATACGACATCGCGCGACGCATGGGCACATGGTGGCATACGGTTCCGCCATGGCGAGTGTTCTGGTGGTCGAGGATGATGCGAATGTCCGGACCGCCCTGATTCGGGAATTGAGCGTGCGGTCACACGTCGTACGCAGCGTCGGAACCGCGATGGACGCGCTGCGGGAGGTCACCCAGTCGCCGCCCGACGTCGTCGTCCTCGACCTGGGGCTGCCCGACCTCGACGGCGCGGAGGTCCTGAAGATGCTGCGGGGGATCTCCGACGTCCCCGTCATCATCGCGACCGCGCGCGACGACGAGCCCGAGATCGTCCGGTTACTGAACGCCGGCGCGGACGACTACCTCATCAAACCGTTCTCCATCGAGCATCTCAGCGCCCGGCTCGCGGCGGTCCTGCGCAGGTCCGCGCGGTCCGGCCCGACCGCCGAGCTCACCGTCGGCGGCCTGCACATCGACCTCGACCGCCGCGAGGCCATGCTGGACGGCAAGCCCCTGGAGCTGACCCGCCGCGAGTTCGACCTCCTCGCCTACCTCGCCGCCCGTCCCGGACGCGTCGTGGCCCGCCGCGAGCTGCTCGCCGAGGTGTGGCGGCAGGCGTACGGCGACGACCAGACCATCGACGTCCACCTGTCCTGGCTCCGCCGCAAACTCGGCGAGACCGCCGCCGCGCCGCGCTACCTGCACACGGTGCGCGGGGTCGGGGTCCGGCTGGCCGAGCCCGATCCGCGGTCATGAGGAAGACGCTCGTCCTGGTGTCCCTGGCGGTCACCTCGATGGTGGCGCTGGCGTTCCTGATCCCGCTCGCGCTCACCGTCCGGGAGATCGCCCGGGACCGCGCCCTCACCACCGCCGAGCGGCAGGCCAGCGCGCTCGGCCCGGTCCTCGTCGTCACCGAGGACCCCGCCGCGCTCGAACGCGCCGTCGCCAGCACCGCCGCCGGCGCCGCCGGCCGGATGACCGTGCACATGCCCGACGGCGGACTCGTCCCGCGCGAGGGCCACGGCGACTTCAGCGCCCGCCCCGAGCAGCTCGCCGAGGCCGGGCGGCGCGGGCGCGCCTACAACGCCCGCGTCAACGGCGGCTACGCGCTGCTGCAGCCGGTTTCGCTGGACGCGGGCCGGACCGCCGTCGTCGAGGTCTTCCTGCCCGACGAGGACCTGTCCCGCGGCGTGTGGCAGGCGTGGCTCGTCATGACGACGGTCGCCGCCGCGCTCGTCGCCGGGTCCGTCGCCGTCGCCGACCGGCTGGGCGCCCGGATGATCCGCTCGACCCGCCGGCTCGCGGAGGCCGCCGGCGCGTTCGGCGAGGGCGAGCTGTCGGTGCGGATCGAGCCGGACGGGCCGCCCGAGCTGATCGAGGCGGGCCTGGCGTTCAACGCGATGGCCGACCACGTCGTCCAGCTCCTGGCCGCCGAACGGGAGATGGCCGCCGACCTCTCGCACCGGCTGCGCACGCCGCTGGCCGCGCTCCGCCTCAACGCCGAGGCCCTCGGCGACGGGCCCGTCGCCGACCAGACCCGCGAGGCCGTCGACCGCATCGAGCACGAGGTCGACCAGATCATCCGGACCGTCCGGCGGCCGACGGGCCGCGGCAGCTGCGACGCCGCCAAGGTGCTGCGCGACCGCGTCTCGTTCTGGTCCGTCCTCGCCGAGGACGAGGGGCGCTCCTGCGAGCTGATCGGCGCCGACGGCCCCGCGGAGCTGCCGCTGCCCGGCACCGAGCTCGCCGCCGCCGTCGACGCGCTGCTCGGCAACATCTTCCGGCACACGGCCGAGGGCACCGGCTTCGCCGTCACCCTCCACCAGGGCCAGGGCGTCACCGGCATCCTCGTCGCCGACGCCGGCCCCGGCATAACGGACCCGGACGCGGCGCTGAAGCGCGGCAGCAGCGGCGGCGGCTCCACCGGCCTCGGCCTGGACATCGCCCGCCGCGCCGCCGAGTCCACCGGCGGCTACCTGCGCATCCACCGCAGCGTCCTCGGCGGCGCCCAGGTGCAGATGTGGTTCCGCACCAAGTGGCTGCCGCCCGCGCGGCGCTCCCGCCGCCTCGTCCGCCGCCGGCACTCCCGCACCTAGCGGTCGCGTCCCTCCCGCAGCTTCGCGACGGCCTGCTCGACCCGCCGCCGCCGCGTCTCCGGCTTCTTCGCGCCCTCGACCGACAGCACGAACCAGCGCTGCTTGCTGTAGGACAGGCCGTCGAAGAACCGCCTGGCCTCCTCGTCGCCGGCGAGGGCCTCCGCAAGGTCGTCCGGGACGGTCACCGTACGCGGCTCGTCGTCGACCTCCACGTCGACGTCGATCTCGTCCCCCGCCCGCACGCCGGCGGCCTCGCGGTTCTCCGCGCTGACGGGAAGCATGAACCGGCCGCCCATGGTGGCGATGGTCGACCGGTACGTGTGCCCGTTGACGGTGACCTTCACGGCGGGCCGCCCGCCCCGGCCCAGCTCCTCCACGACCTCCCCGGGCACCTCCACCCCGGTCGCGGTCTTCCCGCCCAGTTCCAGCGTCGCCCGAAACCTCATGCCGGCCTCCTCGTTCGACCTCGTCCTTTGGCAACGCGTCGAACGGCCCGCCGCAGGATCGACATAGCCGGAAATTAAATCCCCCTTAACGGCGGAGAAAGCGACCCCGCGCCCTCCTAGCCTGGCGGCATGAAGCGTCCCCGCTCCCCGTACGAGCCCCGGCGCTCCCAGTACGTGGCCGCCGGCCTCA
This sequence comes from Actinomadura sp. 7K534, assembly GCF_004348575.1. Taxonomy (NCBI): domain Bacteria; kingdom Bacillati; phylum Actinomycetota; class Actinomycetes; order Streptosporangiales; family Thermomonosporaceae; genus Actinomadura; species Actinomadura sp. 7K534. The sequence goes on along the minus strand of NZ_SMKB01000052.1, from coordinate 32,565 downwards.
TGGGCGTCGCCGGCCTCGTCGTCGCCGTGCTCATCGCCGTCCTCGCCATCCGCGCGAGCGGCAACATCCCGACCGGCCCCAGCGGGTACACGATCAAGGTGGCGTCCGCGACGCGAAGCCCCGCCCCATGACCGGTGGCCGATGAGGCGGGGCGGTGTGCGAACGTCTCAGCAGTTGCTGTAGGCGATGTACCACTTACCGTTGCCGTTGCCGGTCTTGTAGTCGGCGATCCAGTAGGAGCTGTTGCGGAGCTGCACCCACAGGTACCCGTTCCGGCGCTGGATGGTGTCCCAGTTCGTGGTGACGTGCGTACCGCGGGCCAGCGCCCCGACCACCCGGTACCCGGTGCCCGGCCCGGTCCGGACGTTGAGCCCGTCCCGGGGCAGGACCCTTCCGTTGCACCAGCGGGCGCGCACGGTGTCCCGCTGCTGCAGGCGCCCCATCGCCTTTGCGGCGCCCTCCGGACCCACGAAGATGGCGCCGGGCCCGTGCCCTTCCTCCTCGGCGGGCCGCGGACCGGCGGTGCCCTGCTGCTCCATCCCCGGGATCGGCGGCGGCTGCGAGGCGGCGGCGACCGCACCGCCGCTCAGCGTGGCCCCCATCATCGCGGCGGCGAGCCCGACGCCGACCTTTACCCCTACATGCATCTCTTCCTCCAGGTGTGTCCGACCTATCGCCAACTGACTACCCTCAGTGATTTAACGGGGACATTTGGTGATGAAGATGCTTGAGTCAACTTCGCCCCATCACGGCGAGTCGTGGCGGTTGCGGGCATTTGAGTGATCGCCGCTCCTTGGGCGAACCTGCCGGCGACCGGAGGCGGTTGACCGAGCAAGCGGGGGCATCCGCCGTCCGCCTGAACCTGGCGAGACGACGGACGCCCGAATGCACTCCCTACCGGCCGTAGTGGTGCCCGTGCCCATGGCCGTGCCCATGGCCATGGCCGTGGCCATGCCCGTGGCCATGCCCGTGCCCATGGCCGTGCCCGTGCCCGTGCCCATGGCCGTGCCCGTGGCCATGGCCGTGCCCGTGCCCATGGCCGTGCCCGTGGTGACCATAGATCCGCACGCACTTGTGGAAGCGGTAGCTCCACTTCGACCCGGGCGGGCACCAGTGGGGCCGCGCCTCTTGAACCGCTTGAACCGCGGCATTCGGAGCGGCGCTCGCCGCAGGCACGGAACCGAACACGGCCAGGCCGGAGGCCATGGCCAGACCAGCGGTGACCACCGCCGCCGAGCGCAGCGAAGTCGGAATCTTCATGTTTCCTCCAGAGGTGAGGGCGCGAGGCCCGTGTTTCCTCCCGACGCGAAGACTCACTGTAATCAGTCAACTGCAAAGAGTGGCACAAGTTGTCCGGCCGGTGACCACTCGACTTCCCACGCGGGTCCGTGGGGCGGCAGATGCGCACTCCGACAGCCCCCTGACGGCCGGGTAAGACACCCCGGGACGGCTTGCCGACGGGCCCTGAATAAGGGTTGCTCAGCCCTTCCCTAAGTGAGGCCCAGGGCTGGATTCTGTGTTGATCCAGGTGGGGGATGGGGGCCGTAGCGTCCGAAGTCTTGGGGAGCCATGTCGGGAGCCAACTCGCCTACGCGGACTTGAAGATGTCGTTCATGTGCTCGGCCCCGTCGCGGATCTCGGGCCTGAGCTGGTGGCGGTAGACGGTTTCGGTGATCTTCGTGCTGGAGTGCCCTACGAGGGTGCTGATCTTCTCTATGGGCACGTCGTGATCGCTCATGATGGACACGAACGTGTGCCGCAGTTCGCGGGGGCACCACTCGGTGGGATTGAGGTTGGCCGCTTTGAGGATCATGCGGAACCGGTGGCGGACATGCTGTGCGGTGTAGGGGCGGCCGTCCTCGTGGCAGAAGACGAGACCGTTGTCTTGGTATGCCTCGCCAGCCTTGAGCTTCTCGGCGGCCTGCCGGGTCTTGAGGGTGCGGAGTGCTTCCACAGCCGTGTCTGCGATACCTAGACCGCGTCGGCTCAGCGTTGTCTTGGTCTCGCCCTTGTGGCGGTCGGCTCGGAGGACGTAGACCGTTGCCTTGTCGAGATCGACGTCGCTCCACTTGAGGGTGCGGAGTTCCTCCGTGCGGAGTCCTGAGACGATCGCTAGGACGACGTAGGCGCCGAGTCGGTGCGCTGGCTTGCTCGCCTCTGCGAGTAACGCCCTCGCCTGTTCCAGGCTGAGTGAGCGTGACTTGCGGGCGGGCTTGCCATCCGGGGTGTCGACCAGTTCGGCGACGTTCCGGCCGATGCGGTCATGGCGCGCCGCTCTGCGGATCGAGCGCTTGAGGATGCTGTGCACGATGCCGAGAGAGGACGAGGTGAGGTGTTCGGCTCTGCCGTTGAGCCACTTCTCGACGTCGTCGGCCGTAAGTTCCTTGAGTCTCGTCCGCCCAATGAACGGGATGAGCTGGTGATCGGCGAGAGAGCGGTAGACCTCCTGCGTTTTCGGTGACTTGCCGGACTTGGCGAACGCGGCGAGGAACTCGTTCACCGCGTCGCGGACGAAGTAGTTGCGTTCCGTCTTGACGCCCTTGTCCAGCTCTTCGACGGCTTCCTTGAGCTTGCTCTTGACCTCTGTCTTGGTACGTCCCTTCCTCTTGAGTCGCCTGCGCTTGCCGTCGGGGCCGAACCCGAGTGAGAGTGCGCCGGTGTACCCGTCGCCCTCCTCGTAGATCGAACCTTCGTACGTGCCGACCAGGATCTTTGCCAACGGATCCCTCCTCGTATCGATCGAGGTCACCACCGACCTTAACTCAAGACGTCCCAAGACGTCCCTCGGTTGGGAGGTCCGTTTGCGGACGAGGCGTCCGGACGGACCTCCCGCGCGGGTGTCAGCGCTTGGCCTCTTCGAGGGAGGGCTCTTCCAGGGAGGTGACGAACTCGGCGAGGTGCCGGTCAGTGATGCGGCGCAGCTTGCCGATTTTGATGCTGCGGAGTTGGCCCGTGCGGATCAGGAAGTAGACCTTGTCCCGTCCGATGTTGAGGATCTCGGCCACTTGCTCGACGGTGTATGCCTGCACGGGACACCACCTCCTCTCGCCCGGCTGGTTGTCCGGGCCTGTGCGCGATGTCGGGTCGCTGATCATCTCCTTGGCTACGGCGGGTGCTCGTCTCCGTCTCGTCTCACGGACGTCTCTGCCGCCCATACGTGCAGGCGCACGCGCGTGAGATGAGACGGTGAGACGACTACCGGGCGTGATCGGACGCCTTGTAGCGGCCTCGTCCGACTTGGACGGCGTGGCCGGTCCTCACCGCGTCGGCGAGGCGCCGGTAGAGGGTCGGTCGGCTGAGTTGCGTGAGCATCATGAGGTGTGCGATCGGAAGCCCCTCGTCCGGCGCGCCGTCCAGGGCCTTCCTCAGCGCGTTCTCGGCAGGGTCGTCGCGGGACGGCGTCACGGGGATGGACGGTTCGGTGACGGGTGCCGTGCGCGCCTCGTCCAGAGCGCGCCGGGAGACCTCGTCCAGTGCCGGACGGATGGCCGTGTGCCGCTCTACTGTGTCCGCCACGGTGGTATCGGTGAGCAGGTAGGCGCGGCCTCGTCGGGGTGTGTCGTGTTCGGGTGCGGAGAGTAGGAACTTGCCGGGTGCGTTGAGGGTGTGGGCGTGCCATCCGGCGTTGAGCATCCCTTGTCCAAGGATGAGATCGACGTCCTTGCGTTCCCGGACGCGGAAGCTCACGCGGACGTCCATCTGAGAACGGACGGCGCCCTTGCCCATGGCTTTCTGTGTGGGCCGCTGCGTGGCGGCAACGAGGGTCACGGCAACCGCTCGGCCTCGTCGCGCGATTGAGTCCGTGTCGCCGGCGGCGTCGGGCGCATCGTCGGCGAGTTCGGCGTACTCGTCCACGATGATGACCAGCGCGGGATACTCCGGAGTCGGGTCCCACACACGCCGTCCGCTGGCCGTGAGCCATTCGGCGCGCGCCTCAAGGACAGTGACGGCGTTGCGCAGCATGGCGCGTGCTTGCTCCGGTGTGGTGGCGAGGCGATCGATACAGGACGTCCAGGGCTGCAATTCCATCCCGCGCTTGAGGTCAATGGCCCAGATGACCACGTCCCGGCATGCGCTGAGATTGCCCATCAGGACATTGATTCCGCCGCTCTTTCCGGAGCCCGCCACGCCTCCGATGAGGCCGTGACGGCGCAGCAGCAGAACACGCGCGCCGGTGGCATCTTCGAAAGGCCCCAGGTCTATTGGCTCGGTAATGGACGAGACAGACGGTCCAGGCCACGGGATCGCGTCGGCGTGCGGGTCGGTGTCCAAGACCCGGAGTTCGAACCGGTTGGCTTTGTCGTCGCGCGTCGGAGAGACCCGCACAGCGCCCCGGAACGTCCCGAGAGCCGACTCGATCGCGGGAACCTTGGCGATGACGTCCTGGATGGTCTGGCCGCGTGCCAGGGCGAAGCGTGCGCGCCATCCCCACACGTCCACTACCGCGGATTGCGCGCGTGATCCGGCGAGGCCGACCGATTGCGCGATTTCCGGCCACGCGGCTATCTGTCGATCGACGCGCACCCTGGCGCGCCTTCTCCGGTGCGCCCACCACGGAACGGCGAGCACGAACCCACCACCGACGAGCAACAGGGGGAGCGGCCGGAACGTCGCGCCCAGTGCGGTAGTGGCGGACAGCCACCCACCACCGGCCATGGTGCCGGTAGCGGCATAGAGCCGTTCGATTCGCCGGACGAGGCCGACCCGTTCCCCGAACAGGGCGAGCGCCCACGCGGCCACCGTTGCGAGGCCCAGAAGCCACGGCCACCATGCCGGGTGTGCGAGGTGCAAAACCGCCCCCGAGATGGCGAGGACGGCGACCAGATAGACCGGTGCCAGCTCGGAGCGGTAGCGCCACAGGGCCCGCGCGACGAGCACAGCGGCCACGTCCGGGAACTGGTCGTCACGGTCGATGATCACCATGGGCTGAAGGCCGTTGCGGCGCATCTTGTGAGCGTGCCGCCGCATCTGACGCGTCCGGCTCATGAGCGACCCCAAGCGTCCGGGGGAAGGTGCCCTTGCTCGCGAAGCTCATCGCGCAGGTAGTAGAGCGGATCGGGTTCGGCGTCACGGTCGGCCTTGAGGGTGGCGCGTCCAGCGGCCACCAGGTTCGCGCGGTCCCGCCGCACCTTGGCCAGAACGGACGCAAGCCGGGTTACCTCCGAGACGAGCGCGGGAACGTCGGCGAGCGCGGCGTACAGGCGAAGCCACAAGTCCTCGATGGACGGCATCGCAGCGGACAGATTGGCGACGATTTCACGCGCGGCGAGGTTGCGCGTACGGACCTCCTGAACGTTGACCTTGACGTGCGGCGGCGTATCAGGCTCCAGGGCATCCCTCCCTTCGGTCGGGGAACGTCAGTGCTGAGAGACGGACTGGACCAGGACCGACACCAGCTGGCGAATCTCCGGCGCGGCACTGGTCGCGGCGAGAAAGAACCCGAACAGCAGACACACCGCGATGTGCCAGCCACGAAGCCCCATGTACCGCCACGCGACCCACACCACCGCGCCGAGGATCACCACCAGGGGAACCGAGACATCCACAGGCGCCCCCTCACATCCACAGGTCCGGGTACCGGGAACCGCGCCCCCGCCGCAGCCATCGGGCGCGGGCGCGGCACTTGCGGCACCGCCGGTTACCGGGCTCGACACGCGCGCCGCACGCACACGCGTGGCCGGTGATGACGCGAGGCATGCGCTGCATCCTCACCGCCCCGCCGGAACACGGGCGGGCAGCTCGTCACCCGTCCGGGTGCTGAGCAGACGCCGAGAGGCCGCGCCACAGCGGGACGACTCGGTACGCCCCCGCGCGGCCCGCCGCTCCTCGGCGTGGATGCCGATGACGAGCATGGCGAAGATGCCGCAGGTGGAACCGGCGAGGAAGACGGCGATGATCGATGCCAGGACGAGGATCATGTGCGATCACTCCTCTCGTAAGGCCCGTATCCGGCGGGGGCGGTTTCGGGCGGTCGGTGACTTACGAGAAAGAGAATGCGCGTGACCTGGGGGACGAGATCACTACATGACTGGACGTGTTCATGACGTCCTCATAGGGTTGATCGCGTCCCAGGACGTCCCAGATCCCGGACGGGTGCATGCCAAACGAACGCCTACGCGCCGCTCTCCTAGAGCAGGGCTTGACTATCGCCACGCTCGCCGAGTCGATCGACGTGGACCCCAAGACGGTAGAACGCTGGATCACCAAAGACCGCACCCCATACCGGCGGCACCGCTACGCAGTGGCTTCACGTCTGGGCGTAGACGAGACATTCCTCTGGCCGGACGCCCTCTCCAACGAACAGGTCACCGCAGCGTCCACCAGCGAATTAGTGACGCTCTACCCGCACCGCACGTCCGTCCCAAGGGACGCATGGGGACGTCTCTTCGCCGCAGCCAAAGAAGAGATAGGCGTCCTGGTCTACTCCGGCCTCTTCCTCTCCGAAGACGCCGGGATCCAACGCACGTTCGCAGAAAAGGCAAAAGCAGGCGTCCGCGTCCGGATCCTGCTCGGCGACCCGGACAGCCCACAGGTAGCCGAACGCGGTACCGACGAGGGCGTGGACGAGGCCATGGCCGCCAAGATCCGCAACGCCCTCGTCCTCTACAAGAACCTGCGCAAACAAGACGGCGTCGAGTTCCGCTTTCACCGGACGGTCCTCTACAACTCCATCTACCGCGCAGACGACCAGCTCCTCGTCAACACCCACGTCTACGGCGTCACTGCCCCCCACGCCCCCGTTTGGCATCTACGCCGCATAGCCGGCGGAGACCTGGTCAATACCTACCTAGAGAGCTTCGAACGCGTCTGGGAACGCGCAATACCCATACCGGGGGACTGATTCTCTCATGGGCCGCAGAATCGACTATTACGACGACCCCAACGCCCCCAAGGCCAACAGCCTCGTCCCGTCCGTGAACGTCGTAGTAGAAAACGATAAGGGCGAGATCCTCATGATCCGCCGCACAGACAACGACAACTGGGCCCTACCAGGCGGCGCAATCGACCTAGGCGAGTCCGTAACCCAAGCCGCCATACGCGAAACCAAAGAAGAAACCGGCGTAGACGTAGAGATCGCCGGTCTAGTGGGCATCTATAGCGACCCCAGGCACCTAATATGGTACACGAGCAACAATGAAGTGCGTCAGGAATTCTCGGTCGTTCTAACCGCTACTCCATGCGGAGGGGCGCTTATGGTTAGCGATGAGTCTCGCGAAGTGGAATGGCTCTCGCGTAACGCGATTAATACGTTGAAGATGGATCGTTCTATGCGACTTCGCCTCACGCATTACTTCTCAGGAGATCCGTTTCCTGTAGTTCAGTGAGTTCCACCTCGCCAGGGCAGGCGGTCTTAGCAATCAGACTTCCGGCAACCAGTGCATACGGTCATTGATGCGTTCAGATCGCCAACCGAAACTACTTCGACGCTTCATGATTTCATCTGCTTCATTTTGTGTGAAGCCAAGATTGAGCAGAAAGGTCGCCTCCAGTACATGCATGAGAAGATCAGTAGCAACCAATGACCCCATCACTACACGCTCGCGGTCATGCGCATCTTCCAGGCCATGGCTAACAATATTGCGCAAGCGCGCGACACGCGCAGGCCATCTAGCGTCTGTCGTTAGAGCAGACATCACAAAAGGCATTTCACCCACTCGTCGCTCGATTCGGTTCTCGAGACTCGGAGTTCCGAGGTGGTGGAGATGCGACCTTATGCGGCGCCGCTTTCTGTAATTAAATCCGGCCTCTTTTAGAGCACTCATTGTCTCATCGATCATGGCAGAGATGGTGCTGTCCTGGATGTCGGGTACTAGGAGCCTGTCAAGGGCTTCCACAGCTTGCACGGCGCTGACGAAGCGCGCGACTGGCCATTTGTAGTCTGGTGTAAGCAGCATTGCCCATTGTTCGATGACGTATGACCATTTGGGGATGGTGTCGAAGAGAGCTGGGCCTTGTCGAGCCCAATCGATATCTAGCAGACTAAAAAGGAGGTCAAGATACGTCAACTCCTTTCGCTTGTCCTTGTTTCCCGCTCGATGTGCCACGCGAACTGTTACCCATTTGCTGGATTCGGGAATGTTGTGCTCGAACTTCCAGGATCTGTTCGTCATTTTCAGAGATTCGACACCACCAACTCTCCCACTTGCTGTTGCCATTAGGACTTCGAGCGGGTAGATCCAAGATTCCATGAAATCCTCGATGCTCGTGGGGGCGTCGAGAACGATCTTGAATACGCAGCGCGATTCAAGTTTGAATGTAGATTTGCCGGGATGGAATACGGATCTCTCTTCGATGGTAATCCTGCCACCCGGAACCTCGGCAGTGCAGTCCGGGATCTCGATGCGCCTCACGGCGCTTGGGAAGTGCGGTCTATCAGGGGGGTCATATTCGGGCTTGAAAGCGGTTCGTTGAGCCCATAGCTGCTGGTCGTGTAGTGTCAATACTGCATCGGATACAGTAAGCTCATCCTCGGCGAGGAAAATGCCTTCAAGTGCTAGCCAAGGAAGGTATGTTGCTGAGCAAAGTTCGCCAAGGTTGCCGCGATAGCTCATTCTATTGCTTCTCATAAGGGTAACCGCCTTGCCAAAGCAGTCGCCATGAAGAAGTGGAAGATGAGAGTCGTCCTCTGAAGGGAAGAGCTTGTGGCGGTCTTTATTTATATCCTTAAAGAGAGTTATCTTTGCTCTTCCATTCTCTAGATATTCGTAAGTCCCCGGCACTTTCCATGCGTCAGCTTGGCCGGGTTTCCACCACTGTGACGGACGCCATTCGCCAGACTTGATCTCGGTCATGACCTCTACCTTTGAGCGCGAGAGGGAATGTGCCTTTATGGCAGTATGACACAGCCTGTCCCACCATGGTGGCGAATTTTGGTGCGCGCTCTTGAGTGCTAGATCGGCTGGAACCGGGGCAAGCCTGGGTCAAGGCAACAAGGCTACGTGTCTGCGCTGATTGATGCCCTCGACGTGGGCGATCAATAGCGGGGAAGCCCTGTTGATCGCCCGGTTGACGGGATGATCAGGCTCGTAGCGGCGGAGGATCTCCGCTATCCGATCTACCACCGTCACAGGTTGACCGTCGGGGCTTGTGGTCATGTCGCAGTAAACAAGGAAATCGCTCAAACTCGATGGTTCCGGACCAAACGCCCGGTTTAGCTCGTCTGCTAGGCCGCGTTCGCGAGCTTCGATTAGCGCGCAGGAGTGGAATGCGACGAGGCGGCATAGGTGGTCGTCGGCTTGGTGGGTGCTGCGGAGGAAGCGGGCGCCGTCTAGGGGGTGGAAGCCGGTGTCTACGAGGTCCGGGGCGTAGCCGATGTCGTGGAGCCAGGCTGCAGCCTCTAGTAGGTCGGCCTGGCCTTTGAGGATGGGGGCGAGGGTGCGGGCTTGGCGGGCTACGCCTTGGGTGTGCGCCCAGCGTCGGGGGAGTGGGGTCTCTAGGTGCTTGCGTGCGAGGTCGCGGGCCCATGCTGCGGTGTTCTTGTTCATGGGTTCGACGCTACGGGGGTGTGGGTGGACGTCCACGGGCGTGTGCGGCTCATCTGGGGACGTCTTGGCGGACGTAGCGTCCTTTGCCGTGGACGCAGGTGACCAGGTCGGCGGCTTCGAGGGCCTGGAGGGCTGTGCGGGCCGTGGAGCGGGATACGCCGTAGCGGCGGGAGAGCTGGGCCTCGCTCGGTAGCGCGTCACCCAGTTGGAAGTGTCCAGATTCGATCTGGTGGCGCAGGTGCGCGGCAATGTCCTCGGAACGGGTGCGCGGTTGGGTGGCGTCGTTCTGGACGCAGCGGCCTACTCCTGGGCGGACGGTAATGAGGCCCTCGTCCTGCAAGGTGGACAGGGCCCGCCGCACGGTGTTGCGGGCGACGCCGAACTCTGCGCAGAGGGCGGCCTCGCTCGGTAGGCGGGTGTCGGGGGCGTAGGTGCCGTCTTTGATTCGTTGGCGTAGCGCAGCGGTGATGCGCGTGTAGGCGCCCCATGCCGTGCGGCGGGTCATGTCAGCGTTGCTCGTCCCTGAGCGGGTCGAATGCCGCTGCGACCCAGGGTGTGAGCAGGATGGCCAGCTTGTCGGCGGCGAGTTCTACCTTTCGGCAGGGTGTGAGCCACAGGCCGGTGCTGGATTGGTACCACCAGGCGCCATCGCCCCATGCCACGGACACACTCTCGCCGATGGTCGGAGTGCATTTGGCGTAGATGCGAAGGAGTCGGCGCGGCCCGGTAGTGCGCAGTTCGGTCTTCCAGCCGTCTCGGCGCATCACGAGGGAGAGGAGGCCGAGGTGCCAGCGTGCGCGCCATGGGCCGCTGTAGATGGGCAGAGGGAGCGCGGGCGGTGCGTACGGGGGAAGCCACACCGACCGCGCCACCTCCGCCCCACCCTGTGAGGCCGCGCTCTCCTTCGCGGCCTCCTCCGGTGACGGCTGCAGGAATCGGTACCGCGCCATCACCGGGTCTCCACACGCGTGACCCGGGCGCGCTCCGCCTCGTTGACGAGCGCCTCGCGTAGCGCGGCGGGGGTCGATCGGATCACCGTGAGGTCCACACCGGCTTGCGGGTCGTGCAAACTCGCCACCCAGTCCCCTAGACGTCCGTCCCAACGCACGGCGCGCCAGATCCGGTGACCGGTGAAGTCCCGGCGCAACTTGGCGAGTGCCTCGTCTGCCGCGCGTGCGTCGGTCTCGTACGGGTTCGGGGCGGCCTGGTTGGGCCATTCGGCGGACATGGTGGCTCCTTGGCTTGCGTGCGAGTCTTGGGGCGATGTGGTGTCTTCGCCGTGTGTCTTGAGCCTTCCGTCCGGGTTGGGACCTCTCCATCGGCATCTAGGGACGTCTTGGGACGTCTTCTGTTAGCGTCGGTTGTGCGTCGTTCTCACTTGAATCCGCGGGAGGTCCGGTGAACGACTTGTTGCGGCGTGCCCTTGCCGATGCGCATCTGACCGAAGCCGGCGTTGCGGCCCGGTTGGGCGTTGACCCCAAGACCGTCCACCGGTGGGTCGCCGGACGCGTGCCCTACCCGCGCAACCGGAAGAGGATCGCGTCCCTCGTCGGGCGGGACGAGGCGGACCTGTGGCCGCACCTCGCCGTAGCGGACGTCCGTGCGGAGCCCGCGGTGATCGACGTCCTGGCGACCTACCCGCACCGCTGGGCCGTCCCTCGTCCGGTCTGGCAACAACTCTTTCGGGGCGCGCGGGACGAGGTCGACGTCCTGGCCTACGCGGGACTCTTCCTCGCAGAGGACGCGGGCATCATGCGGGCACTCGCCGAACGGGCGCGTAACGGTGTCTCCGTGCGGATCCTTCTCGGGGACCCGGACGGAACGTGCGTCGCTGAGCGCGGCAGTGACGAGGGTGTAGGCGAATCAATGGCCGCGAAGATCCGCAACGCCCTCGTCCACTACCGGGCCTTGCGTGACGTAGACGGCGTCGAGATTCGTCTACATGACACTGTCCTCTACAACTCCATCTACCGCGCCGATGACGATCTACTGATCAACCCTCATGCGTACGGCATAGCCGCATCACAAGCCCCTGTGCTGCACATGCGAAGGCTGGAAGATGGCGACATGGCGAGCACGTACATTGAGAGCTTTGAGCGGGTGTGGTCCGGGGCCTCTCCGAAGATCTAGGGCGTTTCTATGATCCAGAGCTGCGCTGGAAACTCCAAGTAGATCTTGCATGCACCATCAGAGCGCCCCGAGCTTGAGCGGCGTGTGCCGCCGATTGGTGCGTAGCCCTCGATGTCTGCTGGGCTACCTGCGGCTTTGAAGTCTAGGTCTCTGTACACAGTTAGCCACTTGTGGACAAGTCAGAGCGTTCACACGTCTTGAGGCATGGCAGGCCGTCGAAATGCATGTTAGAAAGTTGCATCATGACTTCTGTCTCACCTGTGTATCCGGAGGAGTATTAAGTGACACATTCGGTGCGACCACATATGCGCGCTGGACGTCCTGTAAGGGGATATCGCAAAAGGAATCCAGGTGGCCAATCCGGCATCCCGTCAGGTCCGAATGGTGGCGCAGCCATATTCGTGTTCATCGCCATCGTCTGCATTGTGATCGCCTTCGGGGGTGTGTGGGCCTTTCGTGCAAGCGCGGGGAAGCCGTTGAATTCTCCGGTGGTCAGTCAGGCGCTCTCGAAGAGGTCGCAGACTGGATTAAAGGGGGCCGAGGCAGCTTTAAAGGTCAAGAATGCAAAAGTCAAATCCTCAATGAAATTTGATATCGACTGTGTCGGTAAATCAGAGCAACAGTTGCGTGAATACTTCTTGTCCAACCCATGCAAGGGTCTGGCGAGGGCCTACATACGAATCGGGGACATCCGTCGAAACCTCGTGCTCGTGGCAATCTCATGGGTGGAGATGCCCAGTGTCGCTTCTGCTGAAGAGTACGGGGCGTTAGTGTTTGACGATGTAGGAAACGTGATCGAACTCTCGCGTGAGGTAAAAACATTGAATCATATAACATATGAGGATCGCGTTTATACCTCTGGGGTCGAGGGTGTCTTCGTATGGCAGGTCGAGGTGAAGCCCGCTTCCTCGAAGGTATCCGAGATTGAAATGAACGACATTCTTGAAAGAAGTCGACAATAGCTGCCCTGGTGCAGTAATCGTCCCCCTGGAGTGGCCTGGGCTGTTCAGGCTTGCTCTGTACTCGTCCAAGATCGCTGTTCTCGCGTCTGCTCCGGCGCGGTGCGTTACTCGCCCTGGCAGAGGTCGCCGCGTTCGGCGTTACGGAGGAGGGGCATCAGGAGTTCGAAGTTCCCGACGAGGGCTAGTGCCGGCCATGCGCTGACTGTTGCGCGGATGGGGCCGTTGGACGCGCCGCGCGCCACGATGCCTATGGCGTCGCTGCGCCACGCGCTCAAGTTGTCCCTGTGCGGATATTGGAGAACGGCGATATGGCGGGCACGTATCTAGAGAGCTTCGAGCGCGTCTGATCCGGCGCTTCGACATTTCGCTTGCGTCTTTGCAGAAGTCGACCCCTCGCAACTAGGCAAGGCTGAACTTCAAAGAGAGCGCCGCAGGGCTGAGCTAATATTTTCTGCAGCCTTGCGGAGCTTTTCCATTTCCTTTACTCCTTGATGTACACCTTTAACGGTCAGAGTTTCAACCTCCGTAAACATTCGAAGGTCTACTTCATATGTGAGCTGCTCAACTGGGCCAAACGGGCCTTCTGTGTCAGCCGTAAAGGTGTATTGCAGGGGAAGGTCTGAGTTGAGCCTCTTGTGACTCATGTCGAAAAATAGTTCGATTTTCCAGCCTGGGGGCATAATGGGAATACCTTGGTTGAAGATAAAGGAATTGCGCAGTATAAACTTGCCTGGCAGTTCCTGCTCGGCCACTCGCTCGATGGGTGGGCTGCAGCCTATACGGACGTTTCTGGCGACGGTGGGTCCCAAATTTTCGATGACCAGCAGAAAGACATTCGTGACATGCTCTGACGGTCTTATGTTAACGACAACATAAGGCTCCTGTTGCTCCCTTCGAACTTTCTCCGACAGTTCCAATTGGCGCAGTGCCGAGTCTGCTTGGAGGTGTGCTGCGTCAGCGGATCTCACAGCAGATATTGCTTGCTCGATGGCTGATTTGGCTTGCTCTCGTGAATAGCGAATCGCCCATATTGCCACTATTAGGGAGCCGATGGCTACTACTAGTGCCCAGGCGTCAAAGTCCATTATTACCCTTATCTTGTTGGCTTGGCCTATGTTCAGCGTACGATAGCAGCGCCAGCGGCAAAGTTGTGCAGATGGCCGGACTTGGTCTGAGGTGGAACTGATCTAGTTGCGAAAAGGGCTCGCCGTCGCCTGTTTCGAACGGCGAGCCCTATGCGCGGCTATGAGTAGCTCACGCGGAAGTCTTGGTGGTGATGATGCGGCGCACCCTGCGCCGGTCTATGCCGTACTTTTCGGCTAGGTAGCGCTGGGAGAGGGGGCGGCCTGGGCCGTTCAGGCTTGCTCTGTACTCGTCCAGAAGCGCTTGTTCTGGTGTCTGCTCCGCTTTGGTGCGTGGCTGTTCCAGAGTGGTGCGTTGCTCGTCCTGGGTGAGGTCACCGCGTGCGGCGTTGCGGGTGAGGGTCATCAGGAGTTCGAAGCTCCCGACGAGGGCTAGTGCCGGCCATGCGCTTACTACCGCCCCAATGGGGCCGTGGGACGCACCGTGTGCCACGTTGGCGCCTACGGTCGCCACGATGCCTACGGCGAGGCTCCACTTTGCCAAGGGTGGTGCGGGTTGCTGCCGGCGGCTTGCGTCCAGGATCACCATGGACGCTGCCCAGATGAGGCCGTCGACGGTGAACGGGACGAGGCGCGCCGTGGGGCCAGTCTCGCCGTGGGCGTGGACGAGTTCGTAGGCGTGGCGGTACGAGATGACGGCTGCCACGGCGGCTACCGCCACTACGGCGAGTGCGGTCGTGATCCGGATGAGGCGGTCAGTCACGGGCCAGCTCCTTGCGCCACTCGTTCACGCATGGGTCGTCCTCTCCGTGGGTGATGACGCGTTCGGCGAGTGAGAGGGCCGTGATGGCGGAGTTGCGGTCTAGGGGGCGCGGCCATGTGGTGACGTGCCAGGCGTCGCCTGTGCGGGTGGCTGTGGCTATGACCTCGTTGTTTACCGTCGCGGTCATCGTCGTTTCGGTGATTTCGAGGGCCATGGAGACCCCTCCTCCCTGCTGTGAGGGAGGGAGCCAGGGGAGCCAGAACCGGGAGCCAACCTAGGTCGGGCTAACCCGACCCTGATCGACTGTGCCGGACTGTTCCCCTGGGCTCCTTCCCTTGTGTTCGCAGGTGAGTGGCTCTCTTCACGACGTCCCCGGACGGGTTCGGACGGGCCCTGAATAAGGGTTGCTCAGGGGTTCCCTAAGTGAGGCTTAAGGGCGTTCTGCCGGGGGGTGGGGGGCCATAGCGTTGCGGGTGTCAGATCTAAGACACGGCGGAGGTGCACAGGCGGAGAGCAGAGCGAACGTCGGCTGAGGTTCCGACTGAGGTTCCTGATTGAGACAGGTTTCTGGCCCGCACGGCCCCGTAACCCCGCTCTGGGGCCGTGCGGGCCAGAAGCCTTTTTCAGGTCCGGGGGAGGGCGCCCAGGAGGAGCAGGCGGAAGGCGTCGGCCGTGCCGGTGGCGGCGGTGTCGCCGGTGGCGAGGCGGCGGACGGCGAGGCCGTAGAGCATCGCGACGATCGTGGGGGCGTGGCGTTCGGCGTCCGGGATGCCGAGGGCGGCGAGGACGGCGGCGGCCAGGCGGTCGTAGGCCTCGACGGAGCGGGCCGAGGTCTCGCGGAGGGCCGGGTCGCGGGCGGCGTGCAGGTGGAGTTCGAGGTTGGCTATCTGCTCGGGGCCGTACGCGAAGTCGACCACGGCCTTCTCGACCGCGTCGGCCGCGTCGAAGGGGGCCATGCCCGAGTCGGCGAGGGCGGTGACGTAGGTGGTGATGCGGGAGATCTCCTCGTCCACGAACGTCTGCAGGGCCTCGCGGAGCAGGTCCTCCTGGCTCGGGAAGTGGTAGGTCAGCGAGCCGAGGGACACGCCGGCCGCGCGTGCGACGGCCCGGTTGGTCACGGCGCCGATGCCCTGCTCGCCGATGAGGCGGAGGGTGGCCTGGAGGATCTGGTCGCGGGCGCTCATCGCTGCACAGTCTTCCCTAAGATCGACTCTTTCTGTATCGTTCGTTCGAACGAACGATACCCCCCCTGGGAGGCGACGTGGTGCTGGGCGGGCTGGCCGGGCAGGCGGAGGCGCTGGCGAAGGGGGAGGTGTCCGCCCGCGAGCTCGTCGAGGACTGCCTGGAGACCATCCGCCGGCAGGAGCCGCTCGGTGCGTTCCGCGTGGTGCGCTGGGACGCGGCGGCGCAGGAGGCGCTGGAGGCCGACAAGCGGCTGGCGGACGGGGAGCGGCTGCCGCTGCTCGGGGTCCCGGTCGTGGTCAAGGACGACACGGACGTGGCGGGGGAGACGACGCCGTTCGCCGTGGCCGGGGATCACCGCCCCGCGGCGCGGGACGCGGAGGTCGTGCGCAAGCTGCGGGCCGCGGGGGCCATCGTCGTGGGCAAGACCACGACCTGCGAGCTCGGGTTGTGGCCCTTCAGCGAATCGCCCGAGTTCGGGATCGCCAGGAACCCGTGGAACCCCGACTACACGCCGGGCGGCTCGTCGGGCGGGTCGGCGGCCGCGGTGGCGGCGGGAATGGTCGCCGGGGCCGTCGGGTCCGACGGGGCGGGGTCGATCCGCATTCCGGCGGCCTGGACCGGATTGGTGGGCATCAAGCCCCAGCGGGGACGTGTTTCCGGGTATCCGAACACCGACCCGTTCAATGGGATCACCGTCTGGGGCCCCCTTGCCAGAAGTGTCGGGGACGCCGCCTTGCTGCTGGATGTGCTGACCGGCAGCCATCCCGAGGACGCGTATCAGCTCGATCCACCGGTCACGCCGTTCGCGGAGTTCGCGAAGCGGGAGCCCGGCCGGCTGCGCATCGCCGTTTCGTACAGGACGGCCTTCGGGGTGAGCGGGAGACTCGACCCGGAGATCCGCGGCGCCGTCGAGCGGCTCGCGAGGCGGCTCACGGCCTTGGGGCACAAGGTGTTTCCCGCCGACCCCGACTACGGGCTCGTGGGGCTCGGGCTCATCCCGCGCGGCACGTCGGCGGTGGCCGACATGCTCGACGCGATGCCCAACCCGCGGCCCGAGCGGCGGACGGAGGTCGAGGCCCAGATCGGCCGGGTGCTCGGGAAGCGGCTGCTTCCGCTGGCCAAGAGGATGGACCCCCACCTGCGCAGGAGGATCGGCCGCATCTTCCAGGTGGCCGATGTGGTGCTGACCCCGACCACGGCGCAGCCGCCGTTGCGCATCGGGGCGTTCGACGGGGCCGGGTACCAGAAGACGCAGTCCGGTGTGGCCGCGGCGTGCCCCTACGCGTGGACGTGGAACGTCCTCGGATGGCCCGGCGTGAACGTCCCCGCGGGCTTCACGAAGGCCGGGCTGCCCATCGGGGCCCAGCTCCTCGGGCACGACTCCGACGAGGGGACGCTCATTTCGCTCGCCGCCCAGCTCGAAGCCGTCGAAGGATGGGTCGAGCGGCGTCCGTAGACCCGCGACGGGTCGCCGGTGCCGGGGGTCCGAACCGTTGCCGGCGGCCCGTCGTGTTGTGCGTGCCCGGCCTCAGTACCCGGCGCCGGTGAGCATGCCGCCGTCGACCAGGACCTCGCTGCCCGTGCAGTAGGAGGAGTCGTCCGACGCGAGGTAGACGACGAGGCCCGACACCTCCTTGGACTTGCCCATGCGGCCGAGGGGCAGGGCCTTCAGGAAGGCGTCGGCGCTGTCGGCGGTGGCCGAGACGACGTCGTCCTGGAGGGAGAGCGGGGTCAGGACGCCGCCGGGGTGGATCGAGTTCACGCGGATCTCGTACCGGCCGAGTTCCCGGGCGGCCGCCTTGGTGAGGCCGCGGATGCCGAACTTGCTGGCGCTGTAGGCGGCCAGCCCGTGGGCGCCGATGAAGCCCTCGGTGGACGAGACGTTGATGATGGAGCCGCCGCCCGCCTCGCGCATGGCGGCGGTCACGGACTTCACGCCGAGCCACTGGCCGATCAGGTTGACGTCCAGGATCCGGCGGAACTCGTCGAGGGTCATGTCCTCGATCGTCTTGTGCCTGATGATGCCGGCGTTGTTGACCAGGACGTGCAGCGCGCCGAAGGTCTCCGTGGCGGTGTCGACCGCGGTCTTCCAGTCCTCCTCGCGGGTCACGTCCATCCGGACGAACCGCACGCCGTCCCCGAGTTCGGCGGCCAGCTTCGCCCCCTCCTCCTCCAGGACGTCGCCGAACACGACCTTGGCGCCCTCGTCCAGGAAGCGGCGGACGTGGGACTTGCCCATGCCGCGCGCACCGCCGGTGATCAGCGCCACCTTGCCGTCAAGCTGCCCCATCAACGCTCCTCGTCGCCGGTGACCATCGTCCGCAAACCTAGCGAACGCTTGGTCAAGGCAACAAGCGGGGTCCCGGCGACGCGCGGGGTCAGCGCGTCCGCAGGCCGTCGAAGAGGAGCGCGAGCATCCGGTCGGCGTACGCGGCGGGATCCGGGGTGCGCTCCGACGCGACGCCGATCGCGTTGGTGAGCCGCAGCAGGTCGCCCGGGTCGATGTCCGCGCGGATCGAGCCCGCCCGCTGCGCCCGCTCCAGCAGCAGCCCGAGCGCGTCGCGGATCGAGGTCGCGGCGGCGCCCAGCCCCGTCCCCGCCCACTCCGCCGACATGGCCTGGATGATCACGGTGGAGGTGCCGCGCGGCGTCATCGCGCCCGCGAGGTAGGTGCGCAGCCAGCGGCCCAGCGCGGCGTCCGCGCCGCGCGCCTCGCTCTCCGGGTCCTGCTCGGGCTCGGACAGCAGCTCGTCGGCGTGCGCCAGGAGCCCCTCGATGCGGTCGTGCAGGACGGCGTGCAGGAGGGAGTCGCGGGTGGGGAAGTGGCGGTACAGCGTCCCCGAGCCGACGCCCGCGCGCTTGGCGATGTCGTCGAGGGAGGCGTCCGTCCCGTGCTCCATGAAGGCAGTGCGGGCCGTCGCGATCAGTCGCTCGTAGTTGCGGCGGGCGTCGGCCCGCATCGGCCGGGTGTCCATGGGCCACCGTCCAGCGGTGTCGCGGATGACCTGGGGTGTCTCCGCCTCCTTGTGCACGAGACTGCCATCTTCCCGTACCGGGCGCTACCCGGCGAGGGCGTCGCGCGCCAGCCGGTCGGCCCTGCGGGTGGTCTCCGGAAGCCGGTACGACGGCGTGAGGTCGAGGACGTTCCGGCAGGCCGTGTCGAGGTCGGTGCGGTGCCCGGCGGAGACGTACACCGGTTTGACGCCGTCGCGCGTCCGCAGCACCCGCCCGACGACCTCGCCGCCGTCCACCAGGGGGCTCGCGTCGCCGCGCCGCCGCCCCGGCTCCGCGTGCTCGCCGACGAAGGCCGTCTTGCCCACGCCGATCGCGGGCAGCCCGGTCAGGACGCCCACATGGCACGCCAGCCCGAACCGGCGCGGGTGCGCGACCCCGAAGCCGTCGCAGACGAGCAGCTCCGGCACGGTCTTCAGCCCGCGCAGCGCGTCCAGGAGCGTGGGCAGCTCCCGGAACGCGAACAGCCCGGGCACGTAGGGGAACGCGGCGGTGCCGACGGCGACCGACTCCTCGATCACCTCCAGGCTGGTCCCGTCCAGCACGGCGACCGCGGCGGCCAGGCGCGTCCCGGCGCCGCCGCCGTCGCCCGCGTACGCGACGTCCAGGCCCGCGACGGTGCGCGGCCTCACCGGCCCGGGCTCACCGAGTTCGAGCATCGGGCGCAGCCGGTCCTGGACGGCCTCGGCCTCGCGCGGGGTGGACGGCCAGGTGTGCAGGTCGCGTACCTCCATGGGGCGGCACGCTACCGCGGCCCCAGGACACCGGCGCGGACGACTCAGGACACCGACGCGTACGCGGCGTCCAGCAGCCGGTAGGCGCGCAGGTCGCCGGCCGCCATGTCGCTCATCATGTTCGGCAGGTACGCGAACGCGAGGCCGGCGTCGGGGTCGCCGAGCCCGATCGAGCCGCCCGCGCCGGTGTGCCCGAACGCCGAGTCCCGCCCGGCCTTCGGGGTGAAGAACGTCTGGGCGGGACGCATGAAGCCGAGGCCGAACGAGCTGTCGATGAGCATCGTCCGGTCCGGCCCGGCGACCCGCGGGCGGATCGCCTCCCGCAGGGTCTCCGGGCGCAGGATCCGGCCCGCCACGAGGTCGCGGTAGAAGCCGGCGAGCGCGGGCGCGGTGGCGAGCATCCCGGCGGACGGCCAGCCCGCGCGCAGCACGACCGGGTTGTTGTAGCCGCCCTTGCCCGGATGCGGGTTGCCGGTCGACCGGTTCATGGTGCTCTGCGGGTCGGTGTACGCGGCGACCAGGCGGTTGAGGAGGTCGCTGGCCAGGACCCTGGGGGAGTCGGCGGTCCTCGCGGAGCCGGCTGTCTCGGCCGAGTCGGCGGTCCCGGCGGAGTCGGCGCCGCCCTGGACCCGCCGTGCCGCCGACAGCTTCGCAGCGCGCTCGATCACGTCGTCGGGGGCGCCGACCCACAGGTCCAGGCCGGCGGCGAACTCGTCTCTGACGAACGCGCCCACCGTCCTGCCCGAGTGGCGCCGGACGATCTCGCCGGCGAGCCAGCCGTAGGTCAGCGCGTGGTAGCCGTGCGTCTCGCCGGGCGTCCACTCCGGCTCCTGCGCGGCCAGCTCGTCCGCGAGGGCCACGGGGTCGGCCGCCTCCTCCGCCGAGACGGGGCGGGCGAACGCGGGCAGGCCGGCCTGGTGGGTCAGCAGGTGCTCGGCGGTCGTGCCCTCCTTGCCCGCGGCGCCGAACTCCGGCCACCAGTCCGTCACCGGGCCGTCCAGGTCGTACAGGCCGCGCTCGGCGAGCAGCAGCGCCGCGGCGGCCGTCACCGCCTTGGTGCAGGAGAACCCGAAGCAGGGGGTGTCCGGCAGCCACTCGCGCCCGGTGCGCCGGTCGGCGACGCCGCCCCACAGGTCCACGACCTTGCGGTCGCCCGCGTATACGGCGACGGCGGCGCCCAGCTCGCGTCCCTCGGCGAAGTTCTCCTCGAACACCTCGCGGACACGGGCGAACGCCGGGTCGCAGTGCCCCTGCACCGTGGTCATGCGCGCTCCTCTCGACGGGGAACCACCATCGAATCACGTTCTAGGAAGTCCCGACGAGCCCGGTCAGGGTCGACTCGGGTCACTGGCCGGTTCGGCCACCGGGCTCGCGGCCCGCTGGACGGGGCGGATGCGGCCGAACTCCAGCGTGAAGAGGGCGGCGGCCAGCCAGGCGACGTCGAACCAGGAGCGGAAGGCGACGTGGCGCGGCTTGTAGGACGGACCG
Organism: Actinomadura sp. 7K534; assembly: GCF_004348575.1. Taxonomy (NCBI): domain Bacteria; kingdom Bacillati; phylum Actinomycetota; class Actinomycetes; order Streptosporangiales; family Thermomonosporaceae; genus Actinomadura; species Actinomadura sp. 7K534. Next base: position 11,724 of record NZ_SMKB01000052.1, on the reverse strand, counting down.
AACTTCCTGTCGAACAGGAAGAGGGACTCCGCCGCGATCCACGGGTCGAGCAGGTGCAGCGCACGGTACGCGACCTTCTCCAGAGGGGTGCGGTCCCGGGTGTCCAGCAGTGCGCGGAACGGGACGAAGTTCAGGGAGACGACGCCGTGGCCCCGGTCGGCCGCGTACCCGATCATTTCGGCGATGAGGCGCTCGTTGACGCCGTTCGGCCCGCCCGGCACGCGCCGCATCGCGTCCAGGCTGACGCCCTCGCCGGCGGCCACGTACCGCTGGAAGGCGATCGGCTCCCTGTCCTCGTCATAGGCGACCGCGACGATCGCCCCGGGGTGGCGGCCGGTGAGGAGTTCGTCGAGGTTCATGGCGAAGCCGCGCTCGGCCGCGCCGCCGAGCGAGCGGGACGCGACGTCCAGGAGCCGCTCGCGCAGGTCGGCGTCGAGGTCCCGCTCCAGGAGGATCCGGGTGGTCACGCCGGCGTTCACCGTGCGCTGGACCGCCTGCCGGACGTTGCGCATCCGGCGTCCGGACATGCTGAACCCGCCCGGCCGGACCACCACCTCGTCGCCGTACCCGATCGTGCGGGCGAGCCCCCACACGGGGAGCAGCCCGCCGCTCGCGCCGAGGACGGCGGGCCGCCAGCCCGCGGTCCGGCACCGGGCGAGGAACGAGTCGACCGCGCCGGCGTGCGCGGCCGGGTCGCCGACCGGGTCGCCGCCCGCCACCGCGACGCCGAACAGGACCCGGTAGCCGACCGCGGCCCGCCCGTCCGGGCTGAACGCGTACGCCTTGTCGCGCCGCAGCGCGAAGGGGGCGAGGGTGTCCGAGCCGGGGTGGGCGACCAGGTCGGCGACGCGGCGGCGGTCCGCCTCGTCGGCGGGCGGCGGTGCCGGGGCGGGCGCCAGCAGGATGACCACCAGCACGAGGAGCCCGGCGGCGCCCGCGAGGCCGAGGACGTCCGGCAGCCAGGACGCGCCGTCCATGGGCGCGCCGGTCGAGCCGAGCCCGCCCGCCACCTGGCCGACCGACCTGGCCGACACGCCGCCGAACAGCAGCGAGCCGGAGACCGCGGCGACGGCCAGGAGCGCCCCGGTCTTCACGGTCGCGCGGACGCGCTCGGGGTGCACGGGGACGGAGAACCGGCCGCGCTCCAGCCACAGTCCGCCCAGCACGGCCGCGAGCAGCGGCACCCGCCACGGCTCGCCGTCGCCGGTGAGCGCGGACAGCAGGCCCAGGGCGGCCAGCAGCATCAGCCCGCACCACGCGGCGCGGCGTCGCAGCAGGACGCCGCGGGCGACGATCGCGAGGGCCAGGCCGAGGGCCGCGGCGTGGGCGGGGGCGAGCGGCGCGTCGCCCGTGACGAGGCGTGCGGGCCCGCCGAGCCAGGGTGGAGCATGCGCGGGTGCGGGCATCGCGACCAGGGCGGCGATGAGCAGGGTGGTGAGCGCGATCGGCCACACGGGCCGCTCCGGCATGCCCGACACCGCCGTTCGTGCCGCCTCGTCCGTTCGTACTAAGGACACCTGCACCACCATCCCTGACCAAGATCCTTCGTGGAGCCCTACCCGGGGGCGGCGTTTCGATGTCACCCATTGCTACATGAGGTCACCATGTGTTACTGGCGGCAAGGTGCCGGGCGCGGTCAGGCCCGCCCGTGGTCAGGCCCGTGGTTAGGCTCGTGGTGATGAAGAGGCTGCTGATCGTCCACCACACCCCGTCGCCGTCCGTCCAGGCGATGTTCGAGGCGGTGCGCGCCGGCGCGTCGACCGACGAGGTCGAGGGCGTGGAGGTGGTGTCGCGGGCGGCGCTGACGGCCTCCGCCGTGGACGTCCTGGAGGCCGACGGCTACCTCCTGGGCTCGCCGGTGAACCTCGGCTACCTGTCCGGCGCGCTCAAGCACTTCTTCGACCAGATCTACTACCCGTGCCTGGAGGAGACCGTCCGGCGCCCGTTCGGGGCCTTCCTGCACGGCAACAACGACGCGACCGGCGCGCTGCGCGCGCTCGACTTCATCACCACCGGGCTGAAGTGGAAGGCCGTCCAGCCGCCGGTGGTGGTCACCGGCGAGCCCGCGAAGGCCGACCTGGAGGCGTGCTGGGAACTCGGCGCGATCACGGCGGCCGAGGTCGGCGGTATCTGACCCCTCGCGGCGATAGCGTGCCGCCATGAGCGGATTCCGGCACGTGGTGATGTTCAGGTGGGCCGAGGGGACGACGACCGGCCAGCAGGAAGAGGTCGCGGCCAGGCTGGGGGAGCTGCCCGGTCTGATCGAGGAGATACGGGAGTACAGCATCGGCGTGAACGCCGGCGTGAATCCCGGCGCGTACGACTTCGCCGTGGTCGCGGACTTCGCCGGACGCGACGCCTACCTGGCCTACCGGGACCACCCGGCGCACCGCGCGGTGGTCGAGCAGTACATCACGCCGATCGTCGCGGAGCGGGCGTCCATCCAGTACGAGGCGTGAGGAGGTCCCCGGTAGGCGGGTTCTGCCGAAAGAGAGACGTAACCGAGCAAGCGCTTGTGCCTAGAACGGGTTTCAGTTAGCGTCGCTGGGACGCCCTCCGGGGACGGATCGCGCCCCGTTCCCGGTGGGCGGCCGGTCATCCCCGGCTGCGCATGCTCATGATCTCGTCGCGGAGCCGCTGCGGGGTCGGCGCCTCCAGCAGCCGCGGCCCGCCGCGCGTGGGCACCATGGCCCACCACGATCCGGTGGCCTCACCGAACCAGACGCGCACCCCTGGGAACTGCTCCTGCAGGCCGCGCGCCGTCTCGGCGCGCATCGCCTCCGGTGTGGGCTCGCCGCGGCCGGCGCCCCCTTGAGCCGTCACGTCGCCCTCCCCCCGTAGATCTCCTCGGTAACAGCGTCCCCACGGGCCAAAGCGTCACCCCTACTCGGCAAATTGTGACTAAGCACACTATGGGGGTTGGGGCACGTGCACAGTGGGATTCCGCGCCGGTTGTGCCCGAACGGATGTATTCACCGAGCCGAATCGCCCCGGCATGTCCGTAAAGGCGGGCCCCTCGTACCCGGCAGCGCAGGGCGACGAGAAAATGATCTTTACGAAGCGAGTGCCGCGACCTTGCACCGCCGCCCCTGCGGAGCAGTCCTCAGGGGCCGGGCTAGTGGAGGTTGATGCCGTCGAACATCACCTTGAGGTAGTGGTCGGCGAGGCCCTGGGCGTCCAGCCTGCCGCCCGGCTTGAACCAGCGGACCGCCACCCAGATCGTGTCGCGGATCATCCGGTAGGTGAGCTTCGGGTCGAGGTCGTCGCGGAACAACCCCTCCTTCTGGCCCGCGCTCAGGGTGTCGACCCACATCTTCTCGACCTCGTCCTCGGACTTGTTCAGGTACGAGAAGCGGTCCATCCCCTTGAGGTAGTTCCAGTCGTTCTGCATCACCGTGATCGCGGCCCGGTGCGGCTCCAGGCTCCCGAACGCGACGCGGACGAGCCCGGCGATGGTGTCGCGGGGGCTCTCCCGCCGGTCGAGCACCGCCTGGTAGGACGCCATGATCTCGTTGAAGAAGCTGGCGAGGATCTCGTCGACGATCGACTCTTTGGAGTCGAAGTGGTGGTAGAGGCTGCCCGAGAGGATGCCCGCCTCGTCGGCGATGTTGCGGACCGTGGTGGCCTGGAAGCCCTTCTCGGCGAACAGTTCCGCGGCCAGCCTGACCAGGTGCTCGCGCCGCTCCGACGCCAGCGCGGCGGAGCCCTTGCCGCGGCGGCGGGCACCGCCGGCGCGGGTCCTGGGTCGTCCGGAATCGGCGCTCGTGGTCGTCACCCTCTCATTATGCCGTGTCGCCCAACCGCTTGCTCGTCGCCCGCACCAAGGGTACGCCGCGACAACAAGCGCTTGCTGCATTTCGCGGGCCGCGCGCCACGCATAGGCTCGGGCCATGGCCGACGTGATCGTTTTCGACCTGTACGGAGTGATCGCCCGCACCCAGACCGCCGAGGCGGTGCGGCGGATCGAGGAGATCGCCGGAGATCCGGGCCCCTCCTTCTGGGACGCCTACTGGTCGTGCCGCCCGTCCTACGACGCAGGCCAGGAGAGCGCCGCCTACTGGGCCGACGTGGCCGGACTCCTCGGCACCGCGTTCCCGGACGTCCCGGCCCTCATCGAGGCCGACCTGGAGTCCTGGACCGAGGTGGACGACGCCATGGTCGACCTCGTCCACGAACTCGCGGACGAGGGCCGCACCCTCGGGCTCCTGTCCAACATCATCAGCGACCTGGTGCCCCGCTTCGAGGCCCGCCACGGCGCCGTGCTCGGCCGCTTCGACGCGCTCACCTACTCCTGCCGCATCGGCGTCGCCAAGCCCGACCGCCGCGCCTACGAGATCTGCGCCGAACGCCTCGGCGTCCAGCCGTCCGACGTCGTCTTCTTCGACGACAGCGAACGCAACGTCCTGGCCGCCCGCGAAACCGGCATGCGCGCCGAACTCTTCACCTCCCCGACCCAGGTCCGCACCCTCGTCGGCTAGTCGTCCGGTGTGGAAGCCTCCGCCCCGAGGGGAGGGCGCGGGCGGTGATGGCCGCGATCAGGAGGAGGACGGCGATCGCGGTGAAGGCGTGGCCGTAAGTGGTCGTCAGGGTGACCAGGGTGGCCAGACCGAGGGCGGCGCCGGTCTGTTTGGCGGTGTTCATCAGGCCGGAGGCGGCGCCGGCGTCCTGAGCGGGGACGTTGGAGGTGACGGCCTTGGTGAGCGGGGTGTTGAGGAGGCCGGCGCCGGCGGAGATCAGGATCGCCGGGCCGAGGATGCCCGTGAGGTAGCCGTCGCCGGGGGCCAGGCGGCTCTGCCAGAGGAAGCCCGCGGCGGCCGTCAGGGCGCCGATGGTGATCAGGGTGCGGTCGTCGGCGCGTTTCATCAGGCGGGGCGTGACGTGCAGGGCGACCGCCATGGTGAGGAGCGTGTGGGGGAGGAAGCCCAGGCCCGTTTGCAGGGGGCTGTACTGCAGGACGTTCTGCATGGACAGCGTCAGGAAGTACCACATCGGGTTGAGGCAGGCACCGGCGAGCAGCATCGTCACGTTCCCTACGGCCACCGTGCGGATGCGGAAGAGGTGCAGGGGGAGCAGGGGTGTCTGTGACCGGGATTGCAGGACGGTGAAGGCCGCCAGGGCGGCTGCGCCGAAGGCGAGAGCTGGGATGTTCCAGTCGCGCGTGATGCCGTAGGTGAGCGAGGCGACGCCGGCGGTGGCCAGGACGGCTCCGGGGATGTCCAGGCGCCCGCGTGAATGCCTGCCGTTCGGCAGCAGGCGCGTGGGCAGGAGGGCCAGGGCGCCGGCCGGGACGTTGATGAGCAGGATCCAGCGCCATGACAGGGCGTCGGTGAGGACGCCGCCGATGAGGTTGCCGGCGGTTCCCCCGGCCAGCCCCACGGCCGTCCAGGCGGCCAGGACGCGCGGGCGCAGGTCCTCGTCGAACGTGGTGGTGAGGACGGTCAGGGTGGCGGGAGCGAGGACGGCGGCGCCGAGGCCCTGGAAGGCGCGGGCCGCGATGAGGGTCCCGGGGTCCGCGGCGAGGCCGCCCGCCAGGCTGGCGAGGGTGAAGAGGGCCAGGCCGCCGAGGACGGTGCGGCGGAGGCCGCAGAGGTCGGCGAGGCGGCCGCCGAGCAGGAGCAGCCCGCCGAACGCCAGCGCGTAGGCGTTCACGATCCACTGCAGGTCGGCCGGGGCGACGTCCAGGTCCGCCTGGACGGACGGCAGGGCGACGTTCACCACGGAGACGTCCAGGACGACCATGAACTGCGCGGTGCATGCCAGGGCGAGCACCAGCCGATGGCGCGGTGTCATCCGTCTCCCGTTGTGGTACGGCTGTATCAATATGATACGTGTGTATCACACACCGGGAGGGGAGAGCTTGCCGAGAACCGCCGACCACGACGCGCGCCGCGCGCAGATCATCGACGGGCTCGTCCGGGTCGCCGGGCGGGACGGGCTGCACGCCGTCACCATGCGGTCGGTGGCCGCGGAGGCCGGGGTGTCGCTGCGGCTCGTCCAGTACTACTTCGAGAGCAAGGCCCAGCTGATGAACGCGGCGCTGGAGCGGCTCGAACGGCAGAGCCACGCGCGGTGGGCGGCACGGCTGGCGGGGCTGCGGGACCCGTCACCGCGGGAGGTCGTCGAGGCCCTGCTCGCCGAGGCGCTGCCCACCGATCCCGAGAGCCGCGTGTTCCACCAGGTCTGGACGTCCTACGCCGTCCTCGCCCTGACCGATCCCTCGATGGCGGCCCAGCCGTTCGTGGAGGGGCCCGACCGGCTGGAGCGGCAGCTCACGCGCGTCCTCGCCGGCGCGGGCGTGGCGGGGGATCCGGAGACCGAGGCGGCGCGGCTGCTCGCGCTCGCGCACGGCCTCGGGACGAGCGTCCTGGTCGGCCGCCGGAGCCCGGGCACGGCCATGGACATCCTGCGCCGCCACCTGGACGAGCTGTTCGCACCCTAGGACGGGGGAGGGAGCTCGCCGCCCGCCTCCGCCGCCTTCGCCAGCCGCTCGCGCAGCGTCCGGACGAGCTCGTCGCTCTGCTCGGTCAGCCGCTCGATCGCGGGCAGCGCAAGATCGTCGCGGACGGTGTCGGCGATCAGCTCGTCGTACTGGCGGGCCTTCTCCGCGATGGACTCCAGGTGCCGCTGGGCGCGCAGCACCTCGTCCGCCGACCTGGCCCGCTCCGCGTAGCGCTCGAGCGCCTCCACGCGGCGCGTCACCGCCTCCACGGAGATGGCGAGCTTCTCGCGCAGCGGGGCGAGCGCGGCCTCGACCTCGGGGAGCAGCGTCCCGCCGCCCGCCAGCTCCTCCTGCTCGGCGCGCAGCTTCGACTGCCGCGCCAGCACCTGCGCGATCTCCCACTCCTGCCGCGGCAGCGTGACGGCGTTGTCCACGGAGTCCAGCAGCCCTTCCCGGTTGACCTCGGAGTCGCGGACGGCGTCGATCGCGGCCTGGACGCGGCCGAGCATCGCGCGGCCCTCGTCGTCGAAGTCCTGCGGGGTGAGGTAGCGGTCGCGGCGCCGCTCCAGCTCGCGGGCGCGCCGCAGGTCGAGCGAGACCGAGGGGGTGCCGAGCGCGACCAGCACCGCGAGCATGCCGAGGCCGATCAGCCACAGCGAGCCGAGCAGCGGCGAGCCGAGCAGGCCGAGGCCGAGCACCGTCAGCGGCGCCAGCCACAGCAGCGGGCGGCGGCGCGCGACGATCGTGTCGAGTTCGGCGCGCAGGGCGGGGTCGGCGACGGGGCGCGGCTCGGCGGGCGAGCCGTCCTCGGGGGCGCGGGGCGGCGCGATCCGCCGCCAGTAGGTGGACACGTGGGTCTCGAACGCGAAGTCCGTCTGCGCGATCTCGATCTCGGTGGGGCCCGGGGGCAGCGGCCACGAGCCCACGGGGTCGCCCCCGCCGGGTCCGGTGAAGCGCACCCACCAGCCGCCCTTGCCGTCGTCGCACCGGTAGCGCCCCGGTGCCACGTCGATGCCGACGAAGAACGTGCCTATCCCCGGTATGGAATCGTTCCACGCGCCACTGGTCACCGGCGACCTCCGACCCGACTCGTCCGCCGTGTCCCCCCGCCCCCTCCGACGGGGACCGTCCAGCCCGTATAGGGAACGACGTCCGGGGGACGGTAAGAGTTGCAGTACCCACATCCGCCTCCGGAAAGCCGGATCGCGTTTGGAATACTCCACACGTGCGACCTGACCATGCGCCTTTCGTGGACCCCCTCGACGATCCGCCCTGGGCGATGCAGTTGGTGGTACGCGCCGAGAAGGCAGATCCGCCCAATCACGGCGCGGTCTGCGAGGCGGCGGCGGCCGCGGTCGTCAGGCTGCTCACCGACCCGCGCGCGGCCGAGCCCGGCGGCGAGTGGCACGACGCGGTCCGCGAGTGGGAGTCGCGCCGCATCCGCAAGGTGACGCGGCGGGCCCGCGGCGTCCGCTGGCCGGAGGCGGAGGCGCTGCCCGGCGTCACCGTCGGGCACGCGGGCGCGCAGGTGCGGGCGTTCCCGCCCTGCCCGGTGCGGGACGTCCCGCCCGAGCTGGCGAAGCTCCAGGTGGCCGGCCTCGACCTGGCCGACGCGGACGAGCCCGGGCCGCCGCCCGCGCCCCCGTACGCCGCGATCGCCCTCAACCCGGACGTGACGATCACGACCGGGAAGGCCGCGGCCCAGTGCGGGCACGCGGCCCAGCTCCTGCTTCGCAAGGGCCGCCGCAAGCACGTGGCCGAGTGGGTGGAGGGCGGGGCCGCGGTTCACCTGGTCAAGGACGTTCCGTGGCGGAGCTGCGTGAAGCAGGCGACGGTCGCGGTCCGCGACGGCGGCTTCACCGAGGTCCCGCCCGGCACGATGACGGCCGTCGCCTGGCTCGTGCGCAAGTAGCCGGGAACCCGGGCGGGACGCTCGAAGTGCGGGAAGCGGCGCGGCGTGCCGGACGCCGTTGTCCGGCACGCCGCACGGTCATCGGAGGAGGGTCAGGGCAGCGTGACGGCGACCGGGTCGATCCCCGCCTCGGCGATCAGCGACGGCAGCCTGCCCGCGAACGGGTGGTGGTCCGTCGGAAGGCCGCGCGGGTTGTCGACCACGTAGTGGACGACGCCGGCGCCGCGGCTCTCGTCCCACGTCGCGCCGACCGACCGCAGGACCGACGCCGCCTCGGCCGCGTCGGACGCCTTCACCGACACCCGGATCGGCGACTCGTGCGACGGAAGGGCGGCCGCCTTCCGCGCCGCCTCGGCCGTCGCGGCCGCCCGCGGAGCCGCTTCAGCCTCCGGGGCCGGGCCCAGGATCGCGTTGTAGAGCAGCTTCGCCGTGCCGTCGGTGAACGCGCGGAAGTTGGGCTCCGCCGCGAACAGCACCGAGCGTCCCTCGCCCGCGGGCTGGTCCACGACCGCGGCCGTGCCGCCCAGCTCCGCGGCGCCCCGCTCGAACCCGGACACGAACCAGGCGGGCGAATCCGCCTCGGGGTACGCGGCGGCGACGCCGCTGGACGCCCGCATGACCAGGTCGTAGGACGTGAAGTTCCAGACCGTCCCGCCGACGTCCGCGGCGAGCGGGCCGTCCTCGTCCACCTGCACGCGGAACAGCGTGCCGGGGATGTCGGACGTCGGTTCCGACAGCGTCGCCGTCGTCAGGCCGAGCCGCGCCGCGAGCTGCGTGCCGCCCTGCCAGCCGATGTAGCGGCCGCCGCCGCGCGTCCACTCCTGGAGCGCGGTCCGCCCGGCGTCGCCGAGCGCGTCGTAGGCGGACGACGCCGGGCCGTCCGGGGTGACCAGCACCTCGATGCCCGCGAGCCTGCCCGCCGCGATGTCCGCCGGGGTCAGCGCCGTGTACGGCAGCTTCCAGTCGCGGTCGAGGCGGTGCCGCAGCCAGCCGGCCGACTCGCGCGCCGCCGACGACGTCGCGGAGAGCTGCAGGACGCCGAGCCGCGGCGCCTTGCCCTCGTGGCCCGGGCGCGGCGCCGGGACGGTCCCCACCGGGACGGCCCGGGGGCGCAGCGCGGCGCCGGACGACCCGCCCTCCACGTTCGCCAGCAGCGGCAGGCTCCACGCCGTCACGTCGTAGAAGTACGGGAACGGCGTGTAGGAGTCCTCGTTCAGCATGGCCTGGATCCAGTGCTTCTGCCCCTGGGCCATCGTGATCCAGTAGGTGCCGGCGGGGAGGGTCGCCTTGCCCTCGGCCTGCCCGTACGGCTTGAAGTCCGAGACGGTCAGCGGCCGCACGAGCTTCTCGACGCGGACGCCCATCCGCTGGAGCCTGCGCACGACCGTGCGGACCTCGTCGCGCTTGGCCGGGTCGCCGTCCCGCAGGAAGTAGTGCCGCACCTTCCGGTCGGGCACCTGCCGGTCGATCTGGTTCGGCGGGTTGTAGATCTGGTTGGGCTCCAGCTTCCCGGCCTCGCCCTGCCGGTACGCGTCCACGATCATCTGGCGCCACTCGGTGAGGACGCGCTGCCGGTCGCCGGCCGCGGCCGACAGCGACACCCACTGGGTGAGGTACTGCTCCTCCACCTTCTCCGGGTACGGGCTGGAGTTGCCCTTCTCGAACGTCATCCCGGCGGCGTGGAAACCGCTGGTCGGCACCGAGTCGCCGTACCCCTGGTAGAAGAGGTCGTAGACGTCGCGGTTGAAGAAGTCGATGCCGCGCCGCGTGAACTCCGCGGCCATCGCCCCGCCGTACAGGTCGTTGATCCAGCCGATCGCCTGCTCGGGCGTCTCGTGGTAGATCGGGTCGGCGTTCGGCGGGAAGAAGTACGACGTCCCGCCCATCTCGTGCGCGTCGATGTACAGCGCCGGCGGGTACTGGTTGAGCATCGCCAGCTTGCCGTCGGTCTCCGGCTGGGTGCGCGCGAACCAGTCGCGGTTCATGTCGAAGCCGTACGCGTTCTGGCGCGTCCCCGCCTCGCGGCCGTCCGGGTTCTGCGTCGGCAGGACCACCACGAGCGCGTTGTCGAGGATCGCCTTCGCGGCGCAGTCGGTGCGGTCGCCGAGGCCGCGCAGCACCCTGAGCGCCGCGTCGGTGCCGCTCGGCTCGTTGCCGTGCACGTTGCCGCTGACCCACAGGATCGGGACGCCGTGCCTGGCGATGTGCTTGGCCAGCGCCTCGGGCGTGCGGGGGTCGCGCAGCAGGCCCGCCTCCGCGCGCACCTTCGCCAGCCCCGCCTTGGACACCAGCCCGGGCCGGCCCGCGATCGCGTACTTGAGCGGCCGGCCCTGCGCGGAGGTGGCCAGCGTCCCGGACACGACGCGCTCGCTCTTCGCGGCGATCGCCTCCAGGTACCTGTCGGACTCGGCGGCGGTGACCGGCCGCTCGCCGAGCTCGAAGCCGAGGACCTGCTCAGGGGAGGGGACCTTGCCCCGGTAGACCGGGTCGGTCCGCGTCGGATCGCAGTTCGCCGGAGGTGCGGCGGGGGACTGCGCGGCGGCCGGGGCCGCGAGCGACGCCGGCAGCGCCAGGGACGTGGCCAGCGCCAGCGGCCACACCAGTTTTCGGGCTCTCATGAGCGACAAAGTGACACCGGGCGGGTGACCCACCAAGGGCAAGATCTGCCAAGATCAGGCGGGGCGCCCCGGGCGCGGCCGCGGCCCGGTGAGGGCGGCGGCCCGGTTGATCGCCTGGAGCGCGAACTCCTGGGTCCGGGTGAGCTGCCGCCCGCCGCCGGACGAGCCGTCGTCCTCGTCCTCGGCCGCCCCCGCGAGCTGCGCCTTCGCGCTCAGCCCGTAGGACAGGAACAGCAGCACGACGAAGGCCGCCAGGTAGAGCAGGTGCTCGACCAGGCCGCCCCATCCGCCCGTGAAGACGTCCAGCACGGCGAACATCGCGAACCCGGCCATCCAGCCGACCATCGGCGGGACGAGCAGGACGTCCCGGCGGAGCACCAGCGCGGCGGCCGCCGAGGCGGTGAGCGCCGCCTCGATCACCTTGACCAGGATCAGGACGGCCGTCGCGGGCAGTGCCCCGAAGTAGCCCTCGACCTCGTCCTGCCGGTCGCCCCACATCAGCACCGCGCTGAGCAGGCCCGTCCCGCCGTACGCGATCAGGAAGACGCCGACCGCGTAGTGGAAGCGGTGCCATGTGGACGAGCCCTGCCCGGCCTTCCGCGCCGCCTTCCGCACGGGCGATCCCTGCACAGGCGATCCCTGCACAGGCGATCCCTGCACGGGCGGTTCCTGCGCGGGCGTTCCCCGCACGGGCGGTTCCTGGACGGTCCGGTCCGGTGCCTGCCCGGCTCCCGCCCCGCCGCCGGCTCCGGGGC
>NZ_SMKB01000513.1:0-898 GCF_004348575.1 Actinomadura sp. 7K534 | reverse complement strand
GTCAGGGGGCGGAGGCCGGGCAGAAGGCGCGGTTGGCCACGGTCGAGGTGCGCCGGGGTGACCTTGTGGACACCGAGACGGTCGACGGGCGGCTCACATATGGGGGCGTTCGTGAGGTGTGGGCAGGGGTGTCGGGTGTGGTGACGTGGGCGCCAAAGCAAGGGGCGACCATCGAGCGGGGGGAGACGCTGCTGCGGGTGGCCGGGAAGCCGGTCACGCTGATGTACGGCGGCAGTCCCATGTACCGCACGCTCCGGGTCGGGGATTCGGGCAAGGACGTGCGGCAGCTCGAACGCAACCTGCGCGCCCTTGGGCATGGCGGCATGACCGTGGACGAGGAGTTCACCGCGGCGACCGAGGCCGCGGTGAAGGAGTGGCAGGACGAGCGGGGGCTGGCGGAGACCGGGACGGTCGGGCCGCAGCAGGTGGTGTTTCTGAGCGGGGCCGTGCTCGTGCGTGAGGTCAAGTCGCCCGAGGGGAAGCGGGCCGTCCAGGGGCAGCCGGTCCTGACGGTGGCCGGTACCCGGCGGGTCGTTCAGGTGGATCTGGACGCCGACAGGCAGGAGCTGGCCAAGGAGGGCGCGACCGTCGCGGTGGAACTTCCTGGAGGCCGGACGGTCAAGGGGAAGATCGCCGAGGTCGGCAGGGTCGCGCGGAGCAGCGGGTCGGGGCAGGACGAGAAGACCACGGTCGACGTCGAGATCTCGCTGGGCGACGCGGAGACGGGGCGGCTGGACGAGGCGCCCGTGAGCGTCAAGCTGGAGAGCGAGCGGAGGAAGGACGTCCTGTCGGTGCCCGTGGAGGCGTTGCTGGCGCTGCGGGAGGGCGGTTTCGGGGTCGAGGTCGTGGACGGGGCGGGACGGCGGCTCGTCGCGGTGGACGTCGGGGCGTTCGGCGG
>NZ_SMKB01000512.1:0-904 GCF_004348575.1 Actinomadura sp. 7K534 | reverse complement strand
GGGCTCTAGGGTGAACTTCTGCGGGGCGCGGGGTGTCCAAATGGTGTCGGCCGAGGGCCGTTGAGCGTGAGGGAGAGCATGGAAGCGCCGGATTTCAGCGCCGATCTGTACCGGGAGATCACCGAGTTCGCGGAGGGCACTCCGTCGTGGCTGCATACGGTGGCCGAGGTCGGGACGGACGCGGGGCTGCTGCTGTTCGCGGCGCTGTTCGTGGTGGGCTGGTGGCGGGCCCGGGCCGGGGAAGCGCGGGCGATGGCGCTGGCGCTGGCGGCGCCGTTCGCGGTGGTGGCGGCGTATCTGGTGAGCGAGGTCTCCAAGACCTTCATCGAGGAGGAGCGGCCGTGCCGGGCGGTGCAGGGGGCGGTGCACATCGCGGCGTGCCCGGCGCCGGGCGACTGGTCGTTCCCGAGCAACCACGCGACGATCGCGGCGGCGTCGGCGGCGGTGATCGTGGTGGCGTGGCGGGCGATGGCGCCGCTGGTGCTGCCGATGGCGGCGCTGATGGCGTTCTCCCGGGTGTTCGTGGGCGTGCACTACCCGCACGATGTGGCGGCGGGGTTCGTGCTGGGCGTGGTGGTCGCTCCGCTGGTGGTCGTGGCGCTGGTGGCGGCGTTGCGTCCGCTGGTGGAGTCGATGCGGGGGTTCCCGCTGTGCGGGACGGTGCTGGGTCCGCCGTCGGCCGTCGGCGGGGCGCCGGAGAGCGGGGCCGAGCGGCCGGTGGTGCCGGGTGCGGGGCCGGGTCGGGCGGCCGGCGGCGGGCCTGCGGGCCGGGTGAACGAGGCGTCGGTGACGATGCCGGACGTGATGGGCGGCGTGACCAGGCGGGACCCGCTCCCCTGACCGGGGCCGGGGCCGAGAGTTTCGGAGGGGCCGTCCCGGGTGGTGCGTGCGCACCGCCCCGGGG
>NZ_SMKB01000511.1:0-908 GCF_004348575.1 Actinomadura sp. 7K534 | reverse complement strand
CCCCCCATCCCGACCAGGCGTCCTGACCCGGAATCCCGACCCGCCGCCCCGAGCGGGCGCTCCGACCCGGCGGCCACCGTCCCAGCGGCCCGACGCCCCGACCCGCCATCCCGACCCGCCATCCCGACCGGACGTCCCGACCCGGCCGGAGGTCCGACCCGGCGGCCCGAAGTCCCGACCTGACGTCCCGACCCGCCATCCAAACCGGGCATCCCGACCCGGCCGGACGTCCCGACCCGGGGGCCACCGTCCCGGCGGCCCGCCGTTTCGGCCCGCCGTCCTGACGACGACGGCGGCGGCGCACCGACATGTGCCTCCCCGGGGTCAGGCACCGCAGCCGATGCCGACTGCCTCCGGCCGACGCCGAGACATGCACTTTCCAGGAAGGCGAATTTTGGAACGGAGTGTTACCGGGCTTTCACCAAGAGATATGCGATTTGGCCGCGCCGCCGGTCATTGGGGACCCCTTCGCACACCCTTGAATGCGCCTGGTAGCCGCGCCCGCCGATTAGTCCCCCGTGCGGTGATTCTCGTCCTCTGTGGGGATGTCCCGAGGTGACGACTGGGCGTACTTTTAGATGCCGCAAGGAAGGAGACCGGCCATGTCTGAGTCGGTTCACCAGGACCTTCCCGCCACCCACGCCGACGATCACATCGCCTTGCGGATGTCCGCGGAACAGATCCTCGTGATCCGTAAGGCGGCCGAGCTGGCCGGCTGGACGGTCATCGACTACGTACTGTCCACCGTTCTGGACCGTGCCGAACGAGACCTCTACGAACACGCCGCCGCCTTAGAGGCCGCAGCTCCCACCGACTTCACCGACACCGACCCGTCAGACCCCTTCCTAGCCCTCCTGTCGGCCCTGACCTGACCCACCTCCATCTCCGTCGCCCCCGAGTTCCCGGCC
>NZ_SMKB01000510.1:0-912 GCF_004348575.1 Actinomadura sp. 7K534 | reverse complement strand
GGCTTCGCCGCCCCCGCCGGGAGCGGCTCCCAGAGCGCCCCCGCGAGCGACACTGGGAGCGGCCCCGCGAGCGGCAGCGTGCCGCCCGGGACGCTCGTCGCCGGTGTCGGCGTCCCGAAGGTCGACTCCCGCGGTGCCGTTCCCGCCGACCCGATCGTCAAGCGGGCCCTGTCGTCCGGCGACACCGACCCGGACGGCTTCCCCGCCGTCTCCCCGGAGGCCGCCGCGAAGCCCGCAAAGGCCGCAAAGGCCGCAAAGTACGAGGAGGCCCCGGAGAGCGGCGCGCCCGAGCCCGCCGACACGGCCGTGGACATGCCCGCCGTGGCGGACGAGCCCGGCGGGAACGCTCCCGCCGCCCCCGGGAAGTCCGCGCGGGACGAGCAGGCGTCCGCCTTCGAGAAGGCCAGGGCCGCGGAGGACGCGTCCATCGCCTCCGCGGGCGAGGTCCTCGAACCGGACGCCATCCTTCCGGTCGGCGTCACCCCGCCCACCGGCAGCGGACCGTTCCCACAAGGCGCGGTGGCCGCCGGCGGCGCCCCCGCCGACGCGGAGCCAGGCACCGCGTCCAGCGGCGGCGCGGACGAGGACACGGAGACGACCGCGCCGCAACCCGCCGTGATCGCGCCCGTCTACCACGTCGAGGGCGTCGTTCCGCTCGACACGGCGCCCCCGCCCGGACAGCCCCCGCAGAGCGCGGCGGCGGCCGGGCCGGTCAAGGCCGGCGGGCCCAACCGGCGCAGGCCGCTGCTCATCGGCGGCGGCGCGGCGATCATCCTGGCCGCGGGCGTCGCCCTGTTCACCGTCGGCGGCACCGGCTCGGACTCCGGCCGGGACGGCGAGGCCACGGCCGTCCAGGCCCCGGCGACGGCGCAGTCCACCCCGCCGGTCGCACCGGCCACGCCGTCCCCCGCC
>NZ_SMKB01000509.1:0-917 GCF_004348575.1 Actinomadura sp. 7K534 | reverse complement strand
GACCCTTTTTCATCCGTCTGGGCGGACGCGGATCACAGCATGATCGCGATGGGGGCGTTCGGCGGATGACGTGAAGAAACCCCTGGTAGACGGGTTGATCACCACAACCACCGCGTCCGAACCAGGGGCTCTGCATGCTGTTGTACCGTGCCGCCGTCGATTTGTCGCGTTCAACGCTGAACTACCTGGCCGCAGTGATCCGGCGGCACCGCAAGGCGATCGGGTCGGCCTGGCGTCTGCTCAACCCCGGACAGCAGGCCCTGCTGGTGCTGGCCCACCTGCGCAAGGGCGAGACGTTCACCCAGCTCGGGGCCGGATTCGAGGTATCGACAAGCACGGCCTGGCGCTATGTCGAGGAGGCGGTGGCACTGCTGTCGGCACGGTCACCGAAGCTGGCGGCGGCGCTGCGGAAGGCCAGGCAGGACGGGCTGCACCTGCTGGTGCTGGACGGCACGCTCATCGCCACCGACCGCGTGCGCCCCGACCGGCCGTACTACTCGGCCAAGCACCGCTGCCACGGCATGAACGTGCAGGTCATCGCCGGCCCCGACGGGACGATCGTGTGGACGTCGGGGGCGCTGCCCGGCCGCACGCACGACCTGACCGCCGCCCGCGTGTGGGGCATCCTGCGCGAGCTGGACAAGGCCGGGATCATCACCCTGGCCGACAAGGGGTACCAAGGCGCCGGGGCATGGATCGTCCTCACCCCGTACAAGGGACGCGACAAGCCCGAGTCCCAGAAGCAGGCCAACCGCTCGCACGCCAAGCTCCGCGGACCCGGCGAACGCGCAAACGCCCAGCTCAAGAGCTGGCGAATCCTCCGCAAGCTCCGCTGCAGCCCCGGCAAGGCCGGCCACCTCGTCAAGGCCATCGCCGTCCTACAGAACTACGAGATCACCCGAGGATGAAAAAGGTTC
>NZ_SMKB01000508.1:0-929 GCF_004348575.1 Actinomadura sp. 7K534 | reverse complement strand
TGAGCCCATTTCATCCTGTGGCGGCGGGCTGCTGGTCACAGCATGATCGCGATGCGCCGGTTGGGGCATGACGTAGAGAGACCCCTGGTAGACGGGTTGATCACCACAATCACGTCGCCTGAACCAGAGGTCTCTACGTGCTGTTCTACCGCGCTGCCCTCGATTTGTCGCGTTCAACGCTGAACTACGTCGCCGGGCTGATCCGCCGGCGGCGCAAGGCGATCGGGTCGGCCTGGCGGCTGCTCAACCCCGGCCGGCAGGCCCTCCTCGTGCTGGCCTACCTGCGTAAGGACGAGACGTTCGCCGAGATCAGCGCCGGGTTCGGGGTGTCGGCGACCACCGCCTGGCGGTACGTGGAAGAGACCGTCATGCTGCTGTCCGCCCGCTCACCCAAGCTCGCGCAGGCCTTGCGGAAGGCCGACCGGGACGAGTTGACCCATCTGGTGCTGGACGGGACGCTCATCCGCACCGACCGGGTCCGGGCCGACCGTCCGTACTTCTCCGGCAAGCACCGGGTGCACGGAATGAACGTGCAGGTGATCGCCGGTCCGGACGGGACGATCCTATGGACCTCGGGGGCGTTGCCCGGCAAGGTCCACGACCTGACCGCCGCTCGCGTGTGGGGCATCCTGCGGGAGTTGGAGAAGGCAGGCATCCTCACTCTGGCCGACAAGGCTTACCAAGGCGCCGAAGCGTCGGTCGTGATCACGCCCTATAAGGGCAAGGACAAGCCCGAGTCGCAGAAGCAGGCCAACCGGTCGCACGCCAAGTTCCGCGGGCCGGGCGAACGGGCGAATGCGCAGCTCAAGTCATGGCGGATCCTGCGCAAGCTGCGCTGCAGCCCGAGCAAGGCCGGCCACATCGTCAAGGCCATCGCCGCCCTGCAGAATCACCGCGTCGCCCAGGCAGCACGGGGATGAAATGGGTTC
>NZ_SMKB01000507.1:0-930 GCF_004348575.1 Actinomadura sp. 7K534 | reverse complement strand
GCCGGCGCAGGATCCGGGTGTGCAGGGGGAGCTCGTGCGGAACGGTCCAACCGTCCAGCTCACCGGGCAGGCCGGGTTCGCCGTCGAGGGTCACCACCCGCACGTCCTGCGGAGTGGTGTGGGCCAGGCCCGACTCGCGGGGGCCGCGGCACCGCACCAGGATCCGCCGGTCGTCGAGGCGGAGGCTGATGTGGCCGAGGAACCCCGGGGAGAGTTCGCGGGCCGCCAGGACCCGGCACCCCTCCGCGAGCAGGCTCCGCAGCTCATGGAGGTCGTCGTGGACGTTCACCGTCATCGGGCAGCCTCCCGGGGAGCCACTGTGTCGAGTACCGCGGTGACCGCGGCGCCGTTCGCGATGGCCCGGCGGGCGGCCAGGGCGCCGCGCGGCCATCCCAGTGAGACCGCGCCGGTCACGCGTCCGCCGTCGTCCCACAGGGCGAGGAGCCGGTCCCCGTCCTCCACCAGCCGGGGTTCGACGCCGGGGTCCACGGCGCCGAGCACCTGGATGGTCCGGCCGTGCTGGTCGCTCCACACCATGGGCACGGCGCTGGGGGCCTGCGGACGATCGGGGTCGAGCAGGGTCGCCGCGATGCACCTGGCCTGCTCCTGGGCGGAGTTCCAGTGCTCGATCCGCCGGCCCGGCGCTCCGTCCGCCGCCGCCCAGCGGGCGACGTCGCCGGCGGCGAACACGCGGCCTTCGCCGACACGGCCTGCCACGACACAGCCGTCCCCGACATGGTCGGCACCCAGGGCGCGGCCATGCGGGTCGCAGGCGATGCCGTCCTCCAGGTGCAGGCCCGACCCGGCCAGCCAGTCCACGTCGACCTCGGCGCCGATGCCCACGACCACGTGATCGGCGCGGAGCACCTCCCCGTCGTCGAGCCGGACCCTGATCCCGCCGGCGAGATGGTCCAGGGCCTCGACGACCCT
>NZ_SMKB01000051.1:0-36763 GCF_004348575.1 Actinomadura sp. 7K534 | reverse complement strand
GGCCGCCGCGCGCTCCATCAGCGCCACCGCCTCGGCGGCGTGGTGCACCCTGGCCGGGTCGTTGAGGTCGAGGTGGAGCGAGCCGACGGCCAGCCGCGCCCCGTCCGCCTCCACCACGGCCGCTGCCAGCCCGCGCGCCTCCAGCCCGAGGAAGACCCGCAGCGCGTGGCTCTCGGCCCGCAGGACGCGCACGCGGGGGCCGACGAGCACCGCCACGCCGCCCAGCCGGCCGGGGGAAGTCCTGCGCGGCGGCGGCTGGCGGCCCTGGCGGCTCATCGGCCGGCGCCGGGGGCCGCCGCGGCGGGGCTCATCGGGGTCCACAGCCGGGCAGACTACTGCCCGCGGGCCGGTGACACGCCCGGGGACCGGCGGATCACTGCCGCGCCCCCGTGTCGGCGGCCAGGTCGAGGCGCCCGTACAGGAAGTCGGCGGCGCCCTCGATGACCAGGCTCACGTCGATCAGCTCGTTCAGCGAGGCGGGCTGCTCCCCGCCAGCGCGCTCCACCCAGGTGATCACGGCGTAGTGGCCGTAGGTCTTGGCGTAGGCGGCGCTGAACCCGGAGCCGAACGCGGGCACGTCCTTCACGTTCAGGGGCTTCACCCAGCCGGCGCCGGTCTCGGTCTGCAGGTCGCGCAGGATCTGGTTGACGCCGTCCGCGCTCTTCATGTTGATCACGAAGAACTGGCCGACGTGCTTCTTGTCGCCGCTCACATACGCGGACCGGACGATCTGCGTGCAGCCGAACTTGTCGAGGTCGCCCTGGAGGCGGCCGCCCCACACCGCGGCCTTGCAGTCCTTGGTGAGCTCCGACCCGGCGAGCTTGAAGGAGAACTTGCCCGACTGCAGGTCCTTGGCGGACGACGCCTCGCCCTCGGTGATCTCGCGGCTGTCGGCGGACCTGTCGGCGATCTGCTGGAAGCCCTCGCCGTTGAAGTCGGGCGTGAAGGCCGTCGGCACCAGCGGCTTGTCGGCCGGCGCCTCGTCCCCGCCGGTGAACATCAGCACGGCGACGACCGCGACCACCACCGCGACGAGCGCGGCGGCCGCGCCGTACAGCGGTTTCGGGCCGGGGAGCTTGCGGCCGGGCTTGTCCGTCGGCCAGAAGTCCCGGCCGCGGCCCTTGCCCGGGGCCTGTGCAGAACCTGAGTCACGAGCCTCGATCACGCCCCGGAGCTTAGCGGTACGGCCGGCCCACGCGGGACAGAACGGGCGTTTTATCCAGTTCGCTCGGGCGTCAGATGCCGCTCGTGCCGATCAGCGCGCCGACCGCGTAGGTGATCCCGGCCGCCGCGGCGCCGAACAGCAGCTGCCGCAGCCCGCCGAACCACCAGGGCCGGGTGGTGATCCCGGCCACCAGCGCACCGGCGCCGAACAGCCCGGCGGCCGCGACGATCGCCGCGGGCCACAGCGTGGCGGCGCCCAGCAGGTAGGGCAGCACCGGCAGCATCGCGCCGACCGCGAACGACAGGAACGACGAGCCCGCCGCCAGCGTCGGGGACGGCAGGTCGCCCGGCGTCACCCCGAGCTCCTCGCGGGTGTGGACCTCCAGCGCCTCGTCCGGATCCCGGGACAGCTGCCGCGCGACCTCCGCGGCGGTCTCCGGGTCCACGCCGCGCGCCTCGAAGACCCCGGCCAGCTCCCGCTCCTCGGCCACCGGGTGCCGGGCCAGTTCCAGCCGCTCGACCTCGATCTCCGCCTCGGCCAGCTCCGACTGGGACGCGACCGAGATGTACTCCCCCGCCGCCATCGAGAAGGCTCCCGCGGCCAGGCCCGCCAGCCCCGCCAGCAGGACGACGTTCTGGTTCGCCTGCCCGCCGGCCACGCCCGCGATCAGCGCGAAGTTGGAGACCAGGCCGTCCATGGCGCCGAACACCGCCGGCCGCAGCCAGCCGCCGGTGACGTCACGGTGCCGGTGGTGCTGCTCCGGCTTCGCACCGGCCTCCCCGCTGGTCATGTCGCGCCCACCGAAAGCCCTCCGCCGACCGCTACTTCCCGTCCTTGACGGGCTCCCCGTCCTCTACCCGCCCGGCGTCGCCCGCACCGTCCTTGGCGGCGCCGTCCTTGGCGGCGCCGTCCTTGGCCTCCTCGGCCTCGTCGTCGACGGACGCCGGGCTCTCCTCGTCGTCGGCGGCCTCGCCGCCCTCGGGCTTCTCGGGGCCGGGGCTCTCCGGCTCGTCCTCGGAGCCGGGCTCGTCCTTCGCCCGGGATTCCGCGCCGCCCGCCGCGGACTCCGGCTCCTCGCCGGTGACCGGCTCGTCCTTCGGCGCGTCCTTCTTCTCCCCGGCGGGGCCGGCGGGATCGGACGGGCCGTCCGCGGGGCCGCCGACGTTCTCCGGGCCCGTGCGGTTCCTGGCCTGGTACAGGTAGGCGACCGCGGCGAGGAAGAGGATGACCGACGTCCAGGCGTTGAGGCGCAGCCCGAGGATGTGGTGGGCCTCGTCGATGCGGAGCGTCTCGATCCAGGCCCGTCCCAGCGTGTAGGCGGCGACGTAGAGCGCGAACGCGCGGCCGTGGGTGAGCTTGAAGCGCCGGTCGGCCCAGATGACGAGGACCGCGACGCCGATGCACCACAGCGACTCGTACAGGAACGTCGGGTGGTAGGTGGCGACGTCGGCGTACCGGGGGTCGAGGCCGGGGCCGCCCTCCAGCATCGGCCGGTGGTCCTCGTCGATCTTCAAGGCCCAGAACGTGTCGAGCGGGCGCCCGTAAAGCTCCTGGTTCCAGTAGTTGCCCCAGCGGCCGATGGCCTGCGCGAGGGCGATCCCCGGCGCGACCGCGTCGGCCAGCGGGAAGATGGAGATCCCGCGGCGGCGGCAGCCGATGAGCGCGCCGACCGCGCCGAACGCGATGGCGCCCCAGATGCCGAGGCCGCCCTGCCAGATCTCCAGCGCCCGGGCGGGGTCGCCGTCCTCACCGAAGTAGAGCTGGTAGTCGGTGAGGACGTGGTAGATCCGCCCGCCGACGAGGCCGAACGGCACCGCCCAGACCGCGACGTCGATGATCACGCCGGGGGTGCCGCCCTTGGCGGCCCAGCGCCGCTCGCCCAGCCAGACCGCGGCGACGATGCCGAGGATGATCATGATGGCGTAGGCGCGGATCGGGACGGGTCCGATGTGCCAGATGCCCTGCGAGGGGCTCGGGATGTAGGCGAGCGGCTGCATGACCGATGACGTTACCGCCTCTGGGTCGCCGCGCGCGCCACCTCTAGGAGGGTGCCCCCGCGGAGCCGTCCGCCGCGCCGCCGGCGTTCCCGCCCGACCGCGTGCCGCGGGTGGCGGGGGCGTCGCCGCCGCCCGCCGCCGCGACGGCCTTCCGCAGGTCCTCCGGGGAGCCGAGGGCGTCGGCGCCGGCCTTCGCGCCGTTCAGCGCGACGTACGGGGTCGCGTCGACGCCCGCCCGCCCGGCCGCGGTGCTCGCCTTCTCGACCAGGTCGATCTGCTGGTTCTGGTTGACGCAGGCGGCGAACGCCGGGTCGGTGACGCCGAGGTCTGCGCCCCACTCGATCAGGCGCTTCGGGGCGAAGCCGGTGTCGCCCTCGGCGGGCTGCTCGGCGAACAGCTTGTCGTGGTACGGGATCCACTTGCCGACGGGGACGCAGGCGGCGGCGTTCGCGGCCCGCCGCGAGTTGGACATCAGCGGGTCCTGCTGGAAGAGCTGGAACGGCCGGTACACGACCCTGGCCTTGCCCTCCGCGGCGAGCTGCTTGAACGTGCCGCCGAGGCGCCGCTCCAGCGTCGCGCAGGCCGGGCACTGGAAGTCCTCGTAGATGTCGATGACCGGGGCGGTGACACCCGGCTGCGCCATCGCGACCGCGCCGTTCTCCAGCCGCGTCGTCGGCGCCAGCGGGCCGGTGTAGTCGTTCAGCGGCTCGTCCCCACCGTCGCGGGACACCGCCACGACGGTCACGGCCACGACGGCCGCCGCGACGGCGACGGCGCCCAGGACGACCACCAGCAGCCGCTGCCGGCGCCGCCGGGCCGCGGCCCGCGCCCGGTCCTCCCTGAGCCGCCGGCGCGCGCCCGACGGCCCCCTGTCCTGCTCGCTCATCGATCCCCCGCTAGGTGACTGTGCGTGTCCGTACGAACGACGAGCGTAGCGGGGATGGGCGGCCGGGGGCCGGGAAAGCGCCGCGCCGCGCCGTCCCGGCGGGGACGGCGCGGCGCTCGGCGGCGTGTGCGGCCCTAACGTGCGGAGCCGGTGCTCACTTGCCCGCGGCGGCGGCCGCGTCGATCGTGGCCCGGAGGGCGGCGGGGTTCATGAACTGGGTCGAGTCCATCTCCCTGCCGTCCAGGAAGACCGTGGGCGTGCCCTGGACGCCGCGCTCCTGCAGCGCGTAGTTGGTCATCGCGTCGACCTGCGCCTTCTTCTGCTCCTCGCGCACGCACTTCTCGAAGTTCGGGTCGGTGACGCCGATGTCCTTGCCCCACTTCACGAGGTCGTCGGGCGAGAAGCCCTTCGAGCCCTCGGCGGGCTGGAAGCGGAAGAGCGCCTCGTGGTAGGAGATCCACTTGTCGGCCGGGACGCACAGCGCCGCCTCGGCCGCGCGCAGCGAGTTGATCCGGATCGGGTCCTTCTGCTGGCCGAACAGGTGGAACGGCCGGTAGACGACCTTGACCTTGCCCTGTTCCGCCAGTTCCAGGACGGTCTGCCCGGTGGCGTCCTCGAACTGCTTGCAGACCGGGCACTGGAAGTCCTCGAAGATCTCCAGGACCGGCTTCTCCACCCCCGGCTGCGCCATCACGATGGAGCCGTCGTCCTGCCGGGTGAGCGGGGCGACCGCGCCCTGGTGGACCTCGGCGCGGCCCTGCTTGCGCTGGTGGTCGACGATCAGGACGGTGCCCACCACGACGACGGCCACGGCGACCACCGAGCCGAGGACGATGGCGAGCAGCCGCCGCTGCCGCTGCCGCGCGTCCTGCCGCTTGCGCTCGGCGGCCAGGCGCTCTCTGGCGGACCGCTCTCGTGCGGCCTTGCTCATTGGTTCTCCTATGGGTGGGAGCCGCGCCGCCACCCTGGGGCGCGGTCACGGTGAGGTTAGTCGACCTGACCGATTCGCCGGAATTCGTCGATCAGGACGAGCACGAACAGCAAGACGGTGATCACGTGCACCCCGGTGCACCACAGGCAGATCTTGTGCAGGAGCGCCAGTTCCACGGTGACGAGGTAGACGACGAACAGCACGCCGACCGCGGTGGCGGCCACCCGTCCCCACCGCAGCGGCGCCCAGGACGACCGCAGCGCCCACGGCGTGATGAGCGCGGCGAACGCGACGAAGAACGCCAGCCCCAGCAGCGGCATGGGGATCCCGAGCAGCGTGGAGTACTCGCTGGTCGTGACCGCGTGGCAGTCCACGGTCTGGGAGGCCGAGCACACCAGCGCGCCCTCGTCGTAGTGCGTCACCGTGAGGTACACGGAGATCCCGAACCCGGCGACCGTCAGCAGCCAGGCCGGGATGAGGAACCATGCGGGAGGGAGCGAGGGCGTCGCCGTGTCGGCCCGGTCTTCCGCCGTCATCTCTTGCGTCATCGTGAACCTTCCAAGGACCGCCTCACCCGGCGAACACACCCTACGGGAGAGCGGGGGCGCCACGACACGAACCTTGCGGCGCCCCCGGGGTTTTCCACGGTTCCGCGGAACGCGCTCCGCGTAGGTGCGCGGCGGAGGGCGGGGATGCGGCGGGCGCGGGTCAGCGCCCGGCGCGGACGCCCTCGGCCAGTTCCGCGGTGAGCTCGCGGACGCCCGCGAGCCCGGACGCGAGGTCGGGCGCGTCCAGCAGCCGGCGGATGAACGCCGAACCGACGATGACGCCGTCGGCGAACCCGGCGACCTCGGCGGCCTGCGCGCCGTTGCCGACGCCGAGCCCCAGCCCGACCGGCAGGCTCGTCCCGCCCTTGTCGATGATCTCGCGGGTGCGCTCCACCAGCCGCGGGGCGCCGGTGTCGACGGCGGAGCGGGCGCCGGTGACGCCCATCAGCGACGCCGCGTACACGAACCCGCGGCACACCCCCGTGATCTTCTCGATGCGCTCGTCGGTGGAGCTGAGCGCGACGAGGAACACCCGGTCCAGGCCGTGGGTGTCGGACGCCTCCAGCCAGGCGCCGCCCTCCTCGGGCGTGAGGTCCGGGGTGATGAGCCCGGCGCCGCCGGCGGAGGCCAGGTCGCGGGCGAACGCGTCGACGCCGTAGTGGTCGACGGGGTTCCAGTACGTCATGACGAGGGTGGGGACGCCGGCGGCGGCGACGGCCTCGACCGTCCGGAACACGTCGGCGACGCGGATGCCGCCGACGAGGGCCTGGTGGACGGCGTCCTGGATGGTGGGCCCGTCCATCATCGGGTCGCTGTAGGGCAGCCCGATCTCGATGACGTCGCAGCCCGCGTCGACCATCGTCCGCGCGGTCTCGACGGCGCCCTCGTAGGTGGGGAACCCGGCGGGCAGGTAGCCCACGAGCGCGGCCCGGCCCTCGGCCCGGGCCTTGTCGTAGGCGGTCTGGACGCTCACTTTCCCTCTCCCTCGGGCATCAGGCCGAAGAAGCCGGCGGCCGTGTGCATGTCCTTGTCGCCGCGGCCCGACAGGCACACGACGATCGTCGCGTCCCGGCCGAGCTCCCGGCCGAGTCCGGGGCCGATCTTCAGCGCGCCGGCGAGCGCGTGCGCGGACTCGATCGCCGGGATGATGCCCTCGCTGCGGCACAGCAGCGAGAACGCCTCCATCGCCTCGGCGTCGGTGACCTCGCGGTACTCGGCGCGGCCGGAGTCGCGCAGCCAGGAGTGCTCGGGCCCGACGCCGGGGTAGTCGAGGCCGGCGGAGATCGAGTGGGTCTCCAGCGTCTGCCCGTCGCCGTCCTGCAGCAGGTAGGTCCGCATGCCGTGGATGACGCCGAGCGAGCCGCCGACCAGCGTCGCGGCGTGCCGGCCGCTGGCCACGCCGTCGCCGCCCGCCTCGAACCCGTACAGCCGGACGGACTCGTCGGGGACGAAGGCGTGGAAGGCGCCGATCGCGTTGGAGCCGCCGCCCACGCAGGCGGCGACGGCGTCGGGGAGGGCGCCGGTCAGCTCCAGGCACTGCCGCCTGGCCTCCACCCCGATGACGCGCTGGAAGTCGCGGACCATCATCGGGAACGGGTGCGGGCCCATGACGGAGCCGATGCAGTAGTGGGTGTCGTCGACGGTCGCGACCCAGTCGCGGAACGCCTCGTTGCAGGCGTCCTTGAGGGTGCGGCTGCCGGTCCGCACCGGGACGACCTCGGCGCCGAGCATCCGCATCCGGGCGACGTTGAGGGCCTGCCGCTCGGTGTCGACCTCGCCCATGTAGACGGTGCAGGTCAGGCCGAGCAGCGCCGCGGCGGTGGCGGTGGCGACGCCGTGCTGGCCGGCGCCCGTCTCGGCGATGACCCGGGTCTTGCCCATCCGCCGGGTGAGCAGCGCCTGCCCCAGCACGTTGTTGATCTTGTGGGAGCCGGTGTGGTTGAGGTCCTCGCGCTTGAGCAGCACCCGGGCGCCGGCGTGCTCGGAGAAGCGCTCGGCGTCCGCCAGCAGGCTCGGGCGGCCCGCGTAGTTCGCGAGGAGGCCGTCCAGCTCGGCGGTGAACGAGGGGTCCTGCTTGGCGGTCTCGAACTCGCGGGTCAGCTCGTCCAGCGCCGCCATGAGCGCCTCGGGCGCGAACCGCCCGCCGAACGCTCCGAAGTGGCCCGTCGCGTCGGGCACGGCACCGCGCGCGGTGTCGATGGTCATGAGAAAACGCGTCCTGTCATGGGAGAAGGGGCTTGCCGGCGTCAGTGCTTCACCGGGCCCGCCATCGCTCCCGCAGCGGCTCCACCAGCATGCCCGTACCCTATCCGGTCCGCGTCCCCGGGACCGTCAGCCGCTCTGCCGCAGCGCGGGGTGGGCGCCGGCGGCGACGAGGTCGGCGACCGCGGCGCGCGGGTCCCTGCCGATCACCAGGCTCTCCCCCACCAGCACGGCGTCGGCGCCGCTGGAGGCGTAGGCGAGCAGGTCGTGCGGGCCCCGCACCCCGGACTCGGCGATCTTCACGACGTCCTTCGGCAGCCGCGGCGCGACCCGCGCGAACGTGCCGCGGTCGACGTGCAGCGTCCGCAGGTCGCGGGCGTTCACGCCGATGACCTTGGCGCCGGCCCGCACGGCGCGCTCCGCCTCCTCCTCGGTGTGCACCTCGACGAGCGGGACCAGCCCGATCGACTCGGCCCGCTCGACCAGCGACACCAGGGCGTCCTGCTCCAGCGCGGCGACGATCAGCAGCGCCATGTCGGCGCCGTTCGCCCGCGCCTCCCACAGCTGGTAGGAGGTGACGATGAAGTCCTTGCGCAGCACGCAGACGTCGACGTTGGCGCGGACCTCGGCGAGGTCCTCCAGGCTGCCGCCGAAGCGGCGCCGCTCGGTCAGCACGCTGATCACCTTGGCGCCGCCGGCCTCGTAGTCGCGGGCCAGCGCCGCGGGGTCGGCGATCGCGGCGAGCGCGCCCTTGGACGGGCTGCTGCGCTTGACCTCGGCGATCACCGAGACGCCCGGTCCGCGGAGCGCGGCGAGCGCGTCCCGCGGGGCCGGGGCCTCCGCCGCCTTGTCCTTCAGGGCGTCGATCGGGACCTCTCGCTGCCTTTCGGCGAGATCGGCCCGGACGCCCTCGATGATCTCGTCCAAAACGCTCAAGGTCGCAGGCCCCCTATTTCAGGTCGTTCCGTGCACCGATCGTAGCCGGAGCGTCGTTTTTCCGGAGGGTCGGCCCCCGCAACCCGGCGGCCGTGCGGCGACCCGAATCCTCCAGGGCGTCCGTCAGGGCGCCAGGGCCTGCGCGAACGGCAGGTTGCGCAGAACCCAGTACACCGCGACGACACCGGCGAACGAGTAGGCCACCACCGGCCTGAACAGAACGGACCGCATCGGCATGCCCCGCACGCCCAGCACGGTCCACCGCACGTACAGGTAGCCGAGGACCGGCAGCAGGACGAAGAACAGCGGGTTGAGCCCGAACGCGGTGCCGACGTCCCAGTGCGCGAGCGCGTGGACGAGCCGCGTCATACCGCATCCCGGGCAGTAGAACCCGGTCAGGGCCAGGAACGGACATCCCGGGTAGAGCCCCGCCTCGTTGGGGTCGCGGAACGCCACCAGCAGTGTCCCGGCGACGGCCGCGCCCAGCACCGCGGCCTGCGGCACCAGCCTCCGCGGCAACGTGCGCGAGCGCGGATCCTCGTGCGCGTGGACGGGCACCCGGGTCATGCGTCCAGCCTAATGCGGCCCCGGGCCGGGGAGATCAGGCCCCGGGCCGGGGAGATCAGGCGTCCAGGACGTAGCCGACGCCCCGCACGGTCCTGATCGGGTTGCCCTCGCCGAGCTTGGCGCGGAGCTGGGCGACGTGGACGTCGACGGTGCGGCTTCCGGCGCCGGCGCCCGGCCCCCAGGCGGCGTCGAGGAGCTGCTCGCGGGTGTAGACGCGGCCGGGGTTGCCCATCAGGAACTCGAGGAGGTCGAACTCGGTGCCGGTGAGGGTGACGCGGCGGTCGCCGACGACGGCGGTGCGGCCGCGGGGGTCGAGGGCGAGCGCGCCGGCGCGCAGCGGGGCGGGCGTCCCGGCGGGGGCACCGCTGCGCAGGGCCTCGGCGACGGCGCCGACGAGGACGCGGGGAGCGAACGGCCGGTCGATCCGGTGCTCGCCGAGGGCGCGGGCGATGGCGGGGTCCAGGGCGGCGCCGGTGACCGCGATGACGGGGGCGGGCCGCGCCGCCTCCGCCACCCGCCGGTACAGGTCGGCGGGCAGCGCCGACGCGGACAGGTCCAGCACGACCACGTCGGGGCGGGAGCGCCCGGCGGCCATGGGCGCGCGGGCGGGGTCGGGCTCGATCTCGACGTCGAAGCCCTCGCGGGCGAGGTAGCGGCGCTGCAGCTCCGCGACGGCGGGGTCGTGCTCGGCCACCAGGACGAGCCCGCCGCCGTCGGTGTTCACGGCCGGCCGTCCGTCCGGGCGGTGGGGTCCTCACCGCGGTCGAGGGACTTCCACATGGCGGACGGGTCCTGCTCCCCCGGCTCCTGCCCGGTCTCCTCCCCCGCGTCGGCGGCGGCTCCGCGCGGGGCCGCGCGCTCGTAGCGGGCGGACATGCCGGGCCACCGCCGGCCGCGGACGGCGGTGACGAGGCCGGCGGCGGCGAGCAGCACGCCGCCGGTGACCGAGACCATCCACCACAGGTTGACGTCCATCGCCGGGTCGGTGCCGAGGGACATGAGGGCGCTCTTGTCGCCGGCGGCGGACAGCACGTTCGGGCGCTGGACCGCGGCGGCCGAGGCGTAGGCGATGCCGGCGCCGAACAGGGCGAGGAGGGCGCCGACGGCCGCGCGGGCGCGGCCGCGGGTCGCGAACAGCGCGGCCAGGCCGGCCAGGCCCGCCCAGCCGAGGGCGCCCGCGGCGCCGCCGAGGTCGCCGCCGGTGAGGCTCTGGGTGAGCGGGGTGATCGCGTCCTCGGCCCGGACGACGGCCCAGGTGCGCCCGGCCGCGAGGAGCGCCAGGCCCGCCCCGGCGGCGCACAGCAGCGCCGTCAGGCCCCGTTCGCGCCCGGGGGTCATCCGCCGCGCCCGGCGGTCATGACGCCGCGGCGGGTCGTTCCCCGACCACGGCGGGAAGGACGTCGGCGTCCCAGCAGGTGCGGTCGCCGGTGTGGCAGGCGGCGCCGACCTGGTCGACCTTCACCAGGACCGCGTCGGCGTCGCAGTCCAGCGCGACCGACTTGACCCACTGCTGGTGGCCGGAGCTCTCGCCCTTCACCCAGTACTCCTGGCGGCTGCGCGACCAGTAGGTGCAGCGGCCGGTGGTGAGGGTGCGGTGGAGGGCCTCGTCGTCCATCCAGCCGAGCATGAGCACTTCGCCGGTGTCGTACTGCTGGGCGATGGCGGGCACGAGCCCGTTCGGGTCGCGCTTCAGCCGGTCGGCGATCTTGGGGTCCAGATTGGACGGTCGAGGAGCGGACATGCGAGCGAGTTTATTGCAGTCCCCCGGCGGCCGGGCGCAGGGGCGCGACCGGGGCGCGCGGGGACTCCGCCCACGAAAGGGCCCGCCCCCCGGGCGGGAGGCGGGCCCAGACGTACGACTATCGGGTGTTACAGGGGGACGACCTGGTCAGCCTGCGGACCCCGGTTACCCTGCGTCACCTCGAACTGGACGCGCTGGTTCTCGTCCAGCGTGCGGTAGCCGGAGCTCTGGATAGCCGAGTAGTGCACGAAGACGTCCGGCCCGCCGCCGTCGACGGCGATGAATCCGAAGCCCTTCTCGGCGTTGAACCACTTCACGGTGCCCTGCTGGGGCATGTCTTTCTCCTTGCGGCAAAACCTGGGCCCACACCTCGCGGGCCCGTGCGGTCGCTGCGGTACGCCCTCGCCCCCGGTACGGTCCCGGAAAAGCCAAAACGCCCGCTGCCATCAGTCCGCGGGCGTCTGGACGAACGATCGAGAACCACGACTGCAACCGACCGCTCCACCGTATCACCGCTTCCGCCTAAAACGGAGGAGCTGCAAGGTTCGCGATTCTCCCGCGGGCGAACCCTGCCGTTACCTGCCCGTTAAAGACTCCAACCGGTCTCGGTCAGGGCCTTGACAGCGCCGGTGTCGCCGGTGACGCGCACTCTCGCGACGTCCCGGCGGCCCAGCGCCCACAGCACCAGTTCGCCGACGGGGCCGTGCACGCGCACGCCTCCGGAGGCCGCTCCCCGGGCGGAGCGGCCGCGTCCGGACACCCGGAGGCTCCGGCCGTCCGGCTGGACGAGCGTTACCTCCACGTGAACTTTTCTTAGGACAAGGCGGGCAATTCTTATCCTCCGCCAGAGCAGTTCCTCGAGTTCCGGTGAGATGTCCCGCGGCTCCCAGTCGGGACGTGCGCGCAGGACGTCCTCATGATGAACAAAGAACTCGACACCGTTGGCGATTTTGTCAACGCCGGGAAGCGCGTACGGCGAGGTCTTCGGCGGCCCCTCCCGAAACCGTTCCACCAGCCGGTCGAACGGGACGGCGCGGGCCGTCCGGCGCCGGACGCGCTCGGTGTAGCCGGAAAGCGGCGGCAGGAGGATGCCGGGCGCCGCGTCCGGCCGGCGCTCGCGGACGACGAGGTGGGCGGTGAGGTCGCGGGCGTCCCAGCCGGCGCACTTCGTGGCCGCGTCCGGCCCCGCCTCCGCCAGGGCCGCGGCGAGCAGCAGGCGCTCGCGGCGGACGGGATCGGCGCTGGAGGAGGGATCGGGAGCTGCGGGGGCCTGGCCGTCCTCGGGCGTGCTCATCGCCCGATCGTAGAACGCGACGGAAATGCCGGGAATAAGCGGGGGGTACCGGATGGTAGGCATATCCAGGCCCGCCTTGCCCCCGGAGCCCCGTTCACGAGGGGCGGTCCACGGGCCGCCGCCGTGATCGAGGAGTCGCCGTGCCACCTGCGTCGAGACGCGTCAGCCCGCATGTCCTGCGGGAGGGGATGGGCGTCCTGTGGGTGGCGGTGAAGGCCGAGCCGCGCGTCTTCACGCTGTCGGTGCTCGCCAGCGCGCTGTACGCGGCGATGACCGTGGCGTCCGCGCAGGTGCTCGGCTGGGCGACCCAGGAGGTGGTGCTGCCCGCGTTCGAGTCGGGGGACACGACGGCCGGCGCGCTGGCCGCCGCGGCCGCGGCGATCACCGGGGTGGCGCTGCTGAAGGCGATCGGCGTGGCGGGGCGCCGCTTCTACGCGGGCCTCATGCAGTACCGGCTGCAGGCCGAGTACCGGCGCTCGGTGACCCGGCAGTACCTGCGGCTCCCGCTGGCCTGGCACCACCGGCACCCGGCGGGGCAGCTGCTGTCCAACGCCAACGCCGACGTGGAGGCGGTTTGGGCGCCGATCGCGCCGCTGCCGATGGCGGTCGGCGTCGTGTTCATGCTGCTGATCGCGGCGGTGTCGATCCTGGCCACCGACCTGGTCGTCGCCGGCGTCGGGTTCCTGGTCTTCCCCGCGATCGCGCTGATCAACGTGGTGTACCAGCGGCGGCTGTCGCCGGTCGCGACCCGCGCGCAGCAGCTGCGCGCCGAGGTCAGCGAGGTCGCGCACGAGAGCTTCGAGGGCGGCCTGGTGGTCAAGACCCTCGGCCGGGAGGCCGCGGAGACCGCGCGGTTCACCGAGGGCGCGGAGGAGCTGCGGGACGCCAACGTGGCGGTCGGCAGGATCCGCGGGCTGTTCGACCCGGTGCTGGAGGCGCTGCCCAACCTGGGCGTCCTCGCCGTCCTGCTGATCGGCTCGGTGCGCCTGGAGTCGGGGGCGATGTCGCCGGGCGACCTGGTGAACGTCGCGTACCTGTTCACGCTGCTGTCGTGGCCGATCCGGGCGCTGGGCTGGGTGCTGGGCGAGGTGCCGCGCAGCGTCGTCGGCTGGCGGCGGGTCAGGGGCGTCCTGGACGCGTCCGGGTCCCTCCCTTACGGGGACGGCTCGCTGAACGGCTCCGGCGGGACCGGCGCGACCGGGCTGGAGGTCCGGGAGGTCCGCTTCGCCTACGAGTCCGCCGGGGAGAGCGCGGACGGCGCCGGGCGGCCCGTCCTGCACGACGTGTCGTTCGCCACCGCCCCGGGCCGGACGATCGCGGTCGTCGGCCCCACGGGCTCGGGCAAGTCGACGCTCACCTCGCTGCTCGTCCGCCTCGTCGACCCGGCGGACGGGTCGGTGCTCCTCGACGGCACCGACCTGCGCGAGGTGCGGCAGGGCGGGATCGCGGAGACGGCGGCGCTCGTCCCCCAGCAGACGTTCCTGTTCGACGACACCGTCCGCGGCAACGTGACGCTCGGCCTGGACGTCCCCGACGAGCGGGTCTGGGAGGCGCTGCGCCTCGCGCAGGCCGAAGGGTTCGTCGCGGCGCTCTCCGACGGCCTCGACACGAGGGTGGGCGAGCGCGGGGCGACGCTGTCGGGCGGGCAGCGGCAGCGGCTCGCGCTGGCTCGGGCGCTGGTGCGGCGGCCCCGGCTGCTCGTCCTGGACGACGCCACGTCCAGCGTGGACCCGCAGGTGGAGGCCCGCATCCTGCAGAACCTGCGGGAGGTGCGGGCCGGCGAGGAGGCCGGCGGGGCGACCGTCGTGGTCGTCGCCTACCGCAAGGCCACGATCTCGCTGGCCGACGAGGTCGTCTACATGGAGCACGGCCGCGTCATCGCGCGCGGCACGCACGCCGGGCTGCTGGAGCGCTCGGAGGGCTACCGCAACCTCGTCAACGCCTACGAGCGGGCCGAGGCGGAGCAGGAGGCCCTAGAGGGCGGCGAGGAGGCACTGGCGTGACGACGGTGGACACGGCGAAGACGGCGGACGGCACGGGCCTGAGCGGGTCCGCGGCGACCGAGGGCGCGCTCAGCACGCTCAAGCGCGGCATCATGCTGAGCCCGGAGTTCCGGGCGGGCCTGGCCGGGACGCTGCTGCTCGCGCTGCTGTCGACGGCGGGCCGCGTGGTGGTGCCGGTCGCCGTCCAGCAGACGATCGACAAGGGCATCGGCAACCCCGGCGGCCCGGACATCGCCTTCATCCGGACGGCGGTCCTGGTGTGCGCGGTGGCGGTGGTGGTGACGGCCGTGTGCGCGTACCTGATGAACGTCCGGCTGTACAAGGCGTCCGAGGGCGGGCTGGCGGGCCTGCGGATCAAGGCGTTCCGGCACGTGCACGACCTGTCGATGCTCACCCAGAGCGGGGAGCGGCGGGGCTCGCTGGTGTCGCGGGTGACGAGCGACGTCGACCAGATCAGCCAGTTCATGCAGTCCGGCGGGCTGATGTTCCTCATCTCGATCGGCCAGCTGTTCGTGGCGAGCGTGCTGATGCTCGTCTACTCGTGGCAGCTGGCCCTGCTGGTCTGGGCGTCGTTCCTGCCGCTGGCGTTCGCGCTGCGCCTCTTCCAGCGGGTCCTGTCGCGGGCGTACATGCTGGTCCGGGAGCGGACGGCCGACATGCTGGCGGCGGTCAGCGAGTCGGTCGTCGGCGCCGCGGTGATCCGCGCGTACGCCTCGGAGAAGCGCACGGGCCGCCGCGTGGAGCGGACCGTGGAGGCCCACCGCGACGCGCAGACCCGCGCCCAGGCGATGGTCGCGCTCACCTTCCCGGTGAGCGAGCTGGTCGCCGCCGTCGCCACCGCCGCCGTCGTCATCGCCGGGACGCTGCTCGGCATCGCCGGCCGGGTGTCGGCGGGCGAGCTCATCGCGTTCCTGTTCCTGGTCACCCTGTTCGTCAGCCCGATGCAGGCGGCCACCGAGGTGTTCAACCAGGCGCAGAACGCCATCGCGGGGTGGCGGCGGGTCCTCGGGGTGCTGGACACCGTCCCGGACGTCGCCGACCCGGGCGACGACGGCGAGACGCTCCCCCGCGGCCCGATCGAGGTGCGGTTCGAGGACGTGGGGTTCGCCTACCCGGGCGGGCCTCCCGTCCTGCACGACGTCAACGTGGACATCACACCCCGCAGCCGCGTCGCGATCGTCGGGCAGACGGGCTCCGGCAAGACGACGTTCGCCAAGCTCCTCACCCGGCTCATGGACCCGGTGTCCGGCCGCATCCTCGTGGACGGCGTCCCGCTCGACCGGGTCCGCTTCTCCTCGCTGCGCGAGCGGATCGTCATGGTGCCGCAGGACGGCTTCCTCTTCGACGCGTCCCTGGCGGACAACATCCGCTACGGGCGCCCGGACGCCTCCGACGACGACCTCGTCCTGGCCCTGACCGAACTGGGCCTCGCCGACTGGCTGGACGGGCTCCCGTCGGGCCTGGACACACCGGTCGGCCAGCGCGGCGAGTCGCTGTCGGCGGGCGAGCGCCAGCTGGTCGCGCTGGCCCGCGCCTACATCGCCGACCCGGACCTCCTGGTCCTGGACGAGGCGACCTCCGCCGTGGACCCGGCCACCGAGGTCCGCATCCAGCGGGCCCTGGACGGCGCGACCCGCGGCCGCACCGCGATCGCCATCGCCCACCGCCTCTCCACAGCCGAGGCCGCAGACGAGGTCATAGTCTTCGAGGCGGGCCGCATAGTCCAACGCGGTCCCCACAAGGACCTGGTGACCCGACCAGGCGTCTACGCCGACCTACACACCTCCTGGAGAGCCCAGAGAACCCTGTGACAACGCGACCGATAAAGACTTGCCCGGTATCTGGTCTCGTGCGCATTCTGCTGGGGTGAGCAACGGAGTCGTGTTGGAATCGGCGGACACGCTGCACGGTCAGCTGCAGCGGGGTCTCGGGAGGGCCGCGCGGCGCGCGGCGGACAGGCGGGGCGCGGGCGAGTTCGTCTACGACTGCGTCCGGCGGGATCCGCGGTGGGACCACCAGTGCGAGTCGCGGCGGCTGTACTACGCCCGGTTGATGGTCGATCTGGAGATGCCGGCGGGGCCGGTGGCGGCGCATCTGTTCGATCCGTCCGATCTGCTGGACGGGGACGACTGGCGGGTGGATCTGGCGCTGGGGGTGCTGGCGGACCTGGTGCGGCTGAGCCGGCGGGAGGCGGCGGTGCCGCTGCGGCGGTACGCCGAGGAGGGCGCGCACTGGTTCGACGCGGTCGAGGAGCTGATCGTGCTCGGGGACCCGTCGCTGACGGCCGGGCTGGAGGACTCGGTCGCCGCCCGGTGCGACGACGCCGATCTGGAGATGCTGATTCCGGCGCAGCCGAACCCGGTGATCGAGACGTGGGCGGCGCGGCAGCCGCGGATCGCCGATGCCCTGACGCGCCGGCGGGAGGCCGGGAGGGCGGTGCGCAGGACGGTGGTCACGGCGTCCGGCCGGGAGCGGCGGAGCGAGGAGGAGTTGCTGGAGGTCGCGCGGGGCCGGGGCGAGGGCGCCCTCGCGGCGATCTTCGAGCTGGGCCGGCGGCGGACGCTGGCGCTGCTCGACCTCGCGGAGGAGCTGCTGCCGCGCGAGGGGCAGGACCCGGGGCCGAGCAGGTTCGGCAGTGCGGTGCGGCGGGCTTTGCGGGAGTACGGGCCGGAGACGCTGCCGCGGGCGCGGGTGTGGGCGGCCGAACGCGGCGGGCGCGCGGAGCTGGGGTTGAGCATCCTCGCGCGCTACGGCACGCGGCAGGACGTCCCGCTGCTGATGGACGAGCTGCGCACGTCCCTCGAAGGGCGCGAGTGGCGGGCCGTCGCGAATCCGGTGGTGGGGCTCGGCCGGCTGCGCGCCGGTGAGGCCGTCCCGTTGCTGAAGGCCGTTTGGACCGAGTCCCCCTACGCCTATTTGAGACCGCGAATACTGACCGCGTTGACACGGACCGCCCCGCACACGGCGGAGGCCTACACCATCGAGGGGCTCTGGGACTGCGAGGAAGGGGCGCGGCAGGAGGCCGCGCGATCGGTGCCGCTGACGCGTGAGACGCGGATCCGGTTGCAGCGGCTGCACCACGATCCCGCCGAGGAGACCGATGTCCGCACCGCCGCGGGGACGCGCCTGATGACCTGAGACTTCGGTGAACCCGGCGGGCCCGGCGCGCGTATACACCTGCTGAATCGCGCGTACACCCCGGAGGAAGCGATGAGTCCCCGACACCATCTCGTCCCGAAGAAGCAGGCCCTGCTGTGCGCAGCGGCGGCGCTGGCGCTGCCGCTGGCGGCCGGTTGCGGCGGCTCCGGCGACTCGAAGAAGCCGGAGCCGGCCAGCCTGCAGGAGCTCGCGGAGCAGACGAACTGCTCGGTCACCGGCAAGCGCAAGGTGGCCGACATGGAGCAGGGGAACTGCAAGAACGACCTGGGCCGCTACGTCCTGGTCAGCTTCTCCTCCGACAAGAAGATGAACACCTGGCTGGAGGAGGCCAAGCCCTGGGGCGGCGCGTACCTGGTGGGGGCGAGCTGGATCGTGGTGAGCGAGCAGAAGACGCTGGAGACGATCCGCAAGGACCTCGGCGGGAAGATCGTCCACGGTGACGACCACAGCTGGGGCGACGGGAACGGCGGACACGGGAACGGCGGGAACGGGAGCGGCGGCGGTCACGGGGGCGGCGAGCACGGCGGCTGAGCCCCGCTGACCAGCAGGACCCCCCAGCGTTCCAGGGCGGGGCCGGTGCGCGCCAGGACGCGCCGCGCGGCCAGGCCGCGGCCGATCGTGCCCGGGTGCAGCAGCGGGTGCCCGGGGCCGTCGACGACGATCCGGACGGCGGCGACCGGCCGGGCGCCGGCCCGCGCGGCGACCAGCGCGGACTCCATGTCCGCGACCCGCGCGCCCTGCGCGGCCAGGGCGGCCCGCTCCCGGCCGCGGACGATGCGCGTGGTGGTGACCAGCGGCCCCACCTGGACGCTGAGGCCGTCTCTGATGAGCTCCTCGGCGAGCAGGCGCGGCGCGCTGCACGGCACCGGCCGGGTGTCCGGCCCGGTGCCGCGGATCTCGTCGGCGACGAGCACGTCGCCCGGCCGCAGCCGCTCGTCGAGCGCGCCGCCGAAGCCGACCGTGACCAGGGCGGCGCAGTCGTCCGGGAGCCGGTCGGCGCGGCGGGCGCGGTAGCCGACGACCACGACGGGGGTCCGGGCGAGGCCGCGGCGGACGGCGCGGGCCTCCATGCCCAGCGCCGCGCAGACCACCGGCCCGACCACCGGCAGCGACTCCACCGCGTCGTCACTGATCACGGCTCCAGCGAAACACGAAGTCACCCGGAGATCCAGTTGCGTCACCGCGGGGTACCACATCCGTGCCGTGCGAATCCGTCCCGCGGAGGACACCGGCGGGCGGTGCTCCCCATAGACTCGCCATCATGATCTCCACTCCCCTGCGGCGGAAGCTGGCCGTCCTTCCGTTCGTCCTGCTGCCGCTCGGCGCCGCCGCGGCGTGCGGCGGTGAGAACAGCAGCACCGAGTGCGGTGTGAACTCCTGCACGATCACGTTCGACCGCGGCGTCGAGGCGAGCGCGTCCATCCTCGGTGTGAAGGCCGAGCTGGTGGAGGTGCGCGGCCAGCTGGTCACGCTGAAGGTCGCGGGGCAGACCGTGACGGTGCCGGTGGGCGAGGGGGAGCAGTCCGAGGGCTTCGACGTGTCGGTGCAGTCGGTGACCGAGGACCAGGTCGTCGTGAAGATCTCCAACACCGGCGGCGGCTGACCCCCGCTACGATTCGCTCATGCGTTCGATGAGCGTCGCGGAGCGCCGGGCCCGGCTCGGCCTCCGCCACCGGCTGTCCCCCCGCACCAGGACCGACGACCCCGCCGCCGTCGCGCGGTCGCTGGTGGTGCTGCACGCGACCGACCCGGCCACCGTGTTCCTGTCGGTCGCGGCCCGCAGCACCGGTGCCGTCCCTGCGGCGGTGGAGCGGGCGCTGTACGACGACCGGACGCTGCTGCGGATGCTCGCGATGCGCCGGACGATGTTCGTCGCGCCCGTCGAGCTGGTCCCGGTGCTGCAGGCGTCCACGGCGAACGCCCTGGCCGCCAAGCAGCGCGCGACCTATGCCCGGATCATCGAGCGCGGCAGCGACATCACCGACGCGCCCGCCTGGTTCGCGGCGGCGGAGGAGGCCGCGCACCGGGCGCTGCTGGCGCGCGGCGAGGCGACGGGCGCGCAGCTCAGCGCGGACGAGCCGCTGCTGCGCACGCAGGTCGACCCGGCGCCCGGCAAGTCGTACTCCAAGCCCACGAACGTCACCACGTGGATCCTGGTCACGCTCGGCTGCGAGGGGCGCATCGTCCGCGGGCGCCCGAACGGGACGTGGGCCAGCAGCCAGTACCGGTGGTCGCCCGTCGAGACCTGGCTGCCCGGCGGCATCGAGGAGGTCCCGGCCGGCGCCGCCCGCGCCGAGCTGGTGCGCCGCTGGCTGCGCGCGTTCGGGCCCGCGCCCGTCGCCGACCTGAAGTGGTGGACGGGCTGGAACGCCGGCGACGTCCGGAAGGCGCTCGCGCTCCTCGACGTGACCGAGGTCGACCTCGGCGGCGCCACCGGCGTGGTGCTGTCCGACGACCTGGAGCCCGAGCCGGTGCCCGAGCCGTGGGCCGCGCTGCTGCCCGCCCTCGACGCGACACCGATGGGCTGGCGCGAGCGGGGCTGGTTCCTCGGCGACCACGGCCCGCGGCTGTTCGACCGCAACGGCAACATCGGCCCGTCCGTCTGGTGGGACGGCCGGATCGTCGGCGGCTGGGCGCAGCGCAGGGACGGCGAGATCGCCGTCCGCGTCCTGGAGGACGTCGGGGCCGACGCCGAGGCGGCGGTCGAACGGGAGGCCGCGCGCATGGCGGCCTGGTACGGCGACGTCCGCGCGACGCCCCGCTTCCGCACACCGCTGGAACGGGAGCTCACGTCCTGACGCGGCCGGCCGGTCCCGCCCGCGGGCTCAGCGGGCGGGACGGCCGGTGAGGACGGCCGCCCTGCGCTTCGCGCCGCCGCGGCGGACGATGGTGATGACGAACGCGACGACCGCGAACAGGGCGAGGCCGACCGCCGCGAAGAAGGCGAATCCGAGGTAGGCGTTGACGGTGTCGTCCGGCGTGACGAGCAGCGGGCCCTCGGTGCCGCCGCAGCGGAGCGTCGCCGTCCCGGTCACGGGCGACTCGAACGTGGCGGTGTAGCGGTAGGCGGGGCGCTCCGTGGCGCTCCAGGCGTTCTGCCTGGTCAGCTGGATGTGGCCCGACCGGCCCTCCATCTCCACCGAGCACGCGAACGGGGAGGACTGGCCGGTCCGCACGTAGATGAAGTAGCCGTGCCCGTCGGAGAGCTGGACCTGCACGCCGGAGGCGGGGTCGCCGCTCGCGGACGGGCCGTCGGCGACGCGTGAGTCGTCCCACAGCAGCCCGAACACCGCGACGCATCCCGCGACCGCCACGAGCAGCACCAGGACCGGCAGGGCGTACCAGCCCGCACTCGGCCGGATGGGCGTCGCCTGCGCCCAGGGCGGCCCGGCCTGGCCCCGCCCGGGGGGCGGCGGTCCCATCGGCGGGTTCGGCCCGGGCCACATCGGTTTCCCTCCCTGCCGGTTGCGCGAAAACGTAACGATCTCAGACAAGTTCCCACCGCCGCCAGGTATCTCCTTTGTAAGGGGCCACGGATCGCCCCGTTCGGGCGCGTCACTAATGGGGCATCGGCATGTCCGGCGGCGGCGCTCGCATTCGTCCGGACCGGCTACCTTACTAACTAGTAGCAAAGCGACGGCATCATGGAGATCAGGCGTTCGGGAGGCGGCATGGCCCCGTGGGACCGACTGCCCGCGCCGCCTATCCGGCTCCGGCGCGGACTCGCCCCCTACACCGTCGAGCGGGACATACCGGTCGCCATGCCGGACGGCGTGACGCTCTTCGCCGACCGGTACGTCCCGGCCGGCGTCGCCCGCCCGCCCACGATCCTGGTGCGCACCCCCTACGGCCGCCGCGGTCCGGCCGCGCTCGCCAACGGCCTGCTGCTCGTCCCCTTCGGTTTCCAGCTGGTGGTGCAGAGCGCGCGCGGGACCTTCGGGTCCGGCGGCGAGTTCGACCCGCTCGGCAGCGAGCACGCCGACGGGCTCGCCACCGTGGAGTGGCTGAAGCGGCAGCCGTGGTTCCACGGCACGTTCGCCACCTACGGCGCCAGCTACCTCGGCTACTCCGCCTGGGCGGTCGCCGCCGAGGCGGGCCCCGAGCTGAAGGCGATGTCCCTGCAGATCACCGCGTCCTCGTTCCGGGACGCCGCCTACGTCGGCGGGTCGTTCGCGCTGGAGTCCACCCTCACCTGGACCGACCTCACGCAACGGCAGACGCAGCCGCTCGGGATGCTGACCGCGCCGCTGCTGTCCCGCCGCCGCGCCGTGCGCGCCGCCCGCTCCGGCCGCCCCCTCTCCGAGCTGGACGTGCTGACCGGCGGCCGCCCGATGCGCTTCTACCAGGACGTCCTCGCCAACCACGCGGCCGCGGACGGCTACTGGGACACCCGCGACTTCAGCGGGACGGTCGGCACCGTCGAGGCGCCCGTCAACCTCCTCGGCGGCTGGTACGACGTGTTCCTGCCCTGGCAGATCAAGGACTACCTGGCGCTGCGCGCCGCCGGGCAGACCCCGTACCTGACCATCGGCCCCTGGTGGCACACCGACGCCCGGCACGGCCTCCCGGCGCTGCGCGAGTCGCTCGCCTGGTTCCGCGCCCACCTGCTCGGCGACACCTCGGGACTGCGACGCGACCCCGTCCGCGTCTACGTGACGGGCGCGCGGGAGTGGCGGCACTTCGCCGACTGGCCGCCGCCCGGGGCGCGCCAGGTCCG
The DNA here is from genome assembly GCF_004348575.1 of Actinomadura sp. 7K534. Taxonomy (NCBI): domain Bacteria; kingdom Bacillati; phylum Actinomycetota; class Actinomycetes; order Streptosporangiales; family Thermomonosporaceae; genus Actinomadura; species Actinomadura sp. 7K534. Next base: position 14,617 of record NZ_SMKB01000051.1, on the reverse strand, counting down.
CTGGCACATGCACGCCGGCTGGGGCCTCGGCGAGGACGGCCCGCTGCCCGCCTCCCCGAGCACGTACCGGTTCGACCCGGCCCGCCCGACGCCCGCGCTGGGCGGCCCCACCCTGCTCGGCAGCTCCCGCCCCGTCGACAACCGGCCGCTGGAGCGGCGCCCGGACGTCCTGGTGTTCACCTCACCGCCCCTGGAGGACGACCTCGACGTGATCGGCCCGATCGGCGCCGACCTCTTCGTCCGCTCCGACCGGGCGCACACCGACTTCATCGTCCGGCTCTGCGACGTCGCCCCGGACGGGACGTCCCGCAACGTCTGCGAGGGCGGCCTGCGGCTCCCCTCCCCCGCCGAGAAGCCGGTCGGGACGGACGGCGTCCGGCGCATCGCCGTCGACCTGTGGCCGACCGCCCACCGCTTCGCCCGCGGCCACCGGGTCCGCGTCCACGTCACCAGCGGCGCGCACCCCAAGGTCGCCGCCAACCCCGGCACCGGCGACCCCCTGGCCACCGCAAGCCGGATGGTCAAGGCGGCCCAGGAGCTCTTCCACGACCCGGACCACCCCTCAGCGATCATCCTCAGCGTCCACGGGCGCGGGCCCTAGACGCCCGGGGGCCTGTTCAGCGGACGGGGTGCCCCGCGTCGCGCAGGGCGGACTTGACCTCGCGGATCTTCAGCTCGCCGAAGTGGAAGACGCTGGCGGCGAGGACGGCGTCCGCCCCCGCCTCAACGGCCGGCGCGAAGTGCTCGACGGCCCCGGCGCCGCCGCTGGCGATGACCGGAACGGTGACCGTCTCGCGGACGCGGCGCAGCATCTCCAGGTCGAACCCGGCCTTGGTGCCGTCGGCGTCCATGGAGTTCAGCAGGATCTCGCCGACGCCGAGCTCCTGGCCGCGGCGGGCCCACTCGATCGCGTCGATGCCCGTCCCCTGCCTGCCGCCGTGCGTGGTCACCTCGAAACCTGAGGACGTCCCCTCGGCGCGCCGGGCGTCGACCGACAGCACCACGCACTGCGACCCGAAGCGGTGCGCGGCCTCGCGCAGGAACTCGGGGCGCGCGATCGCGGCCGTGTTGATCGACACCTTGTCGGCGCCGGCGCGCAGCAGCCGGTCGACGTCCTCGACGGTGCGGACGCCGCCGCCGACCGTGAGCGGGATGAACACCTGCTCGGCGGTGCGGCGGACGACGTCGTAGGTCGTGGAGCGGTCGGCGCTGGACGCGGTGATGTCCAGGAACGTGAGCTCGTCGGCGCCCTCGGCGTCGTAGCGGCGGGCCAGCTCGACGGGGTCGCCCGCGTCCCGCAGGTTCTGGAAGTTGACGCCCTTCACCACGCGCCCGGCGTCGACGTCCAGGCAGGGGATCACCCGCACGGCCACGGTCACTTGACGGCCTCCAGCGCCTCTTCGAGCGTGAACGCCTGCGCGTAGAGGGCCTTCCCGACGATGGCACCCTCGACGCCGTCGGGGACGAGCCCGGCGAGGGCCCGCAGGTCGTCCAGGGACGAGACGCCGCCGGACGCGATGACGGGCTTGTCGGTCCGCGAGCAGACCTCGCGGAGCAGCTCGGTGTTGGGGCCGCGCAGCGTGCCGTCCTTGGTGACGTCGGTGACGACGTACCGGGGGCAGCCGTCGTCCTCCAGGCGGGCGAGGACCTCCCACAGGTCGCCGCCCTCCCGCGTCCAGCCGCGGGCGGCGAGCGTCGTGCCCCGCACGTCCAGCCCCACCGCGATCTTCTCGCCGTGCGAGGCGATGATCTTGCGGCACCACTCGGGGTCCTCCAGCGCGGCCGTGCCGATGTTCACGCGGGCGCAGCCGGTGGCGAGGGCCGCCTCCAGCGACGCGTCGTCGCGGATGCCGCCGGACAGCTCCACCTTCACGTCCAGCCGACCGGTCACCTCGGCGAGCAGCTCGCGGTTGGAGCCGCGCCCGAACGCGGCGTCCAGGTCGACCAGATGGATCCATTCCGCTCCCGCGCGCTGCCAGGCGAGCGCCGCGTCCAGCGGGGCGCCGTAGGAGGTCTCGGTGCCCGCCTCGCCCTGGACCAGGCGGACGGCCCGGCCGTCGGCGACGTCGACGGCGGGAAGGAGCGTCAGAGTCATGCGGAAACCCAATCGAGGCCAGTGGTGCGGGCAGGTGGTGCGGGACGTGTCAGTCGAGGGTGCCGAGCCAGTTGCGGAGGAGTTCGGCGCCCGCGTCGCCGGACTTCTCGGGGTGGAACTGGGTGGCGCACAGCGGGCCGTTCTCGACGGCGGCGACGAAGCGGCCGCCGTGCTCGGCCCAGGTGACCAGGGGCGCCTCGATGAGGCCGGTCGGGTCGGGCTCCAGGTCCCAGCGGCGGGCGGCGTAGGAGTGCACGAAGTAGAACCGGGCGTCCGCCAGGCCGCGGAACAGGGTGGTGCCCTCGGGGGCGTCCACGGTGTTCCAGCCCATGTGCGGGACGACCGGCGCGTCGAGGCGGTCGACCGTGCCGGGCCACTCGTCGCAGCCCTCGGTGGTGACGCCGTGCTCGATGCCCTTGGTGAACAGGATCTGCATGCCGACGCAGATGCCGAGGACGGGCCGCCCCCCGGCGAGGCGGCGGCCGATGATCTGGTCGCCGCGCACCGAGCGCAGGCCCGCCATGCACGCGGCGAACGCGCCGACGCCGGGCACGACCAGGCCGTCGGCGGCGAGCGCGGCGTCCCAGTCGGCGGTGACCGTCACGTCGGCGCCCGCGCGGGCGACGGCCCGTTCGGCGGAGCGCAGGTTCCCCGAGCCGTAGTCGAGGATGACGATGTCCTTCACGCCCACAGGAAACCCCCGGTGACCGCCAGCGCGGCGAGGACGAGCACGATCAGCGCCGCGATCTTGAGGCCCTGCTTGACGAAGCTGTAGACGCCCGCCAGCAGGAACACCGCGACCGCGAAGAGCGCGACGTTGCCGTAGGTGAAGTGCAGGTCGCCGATCTCCACGGGCTACAGGGCTCCCTTGGTGGACGGGATGCCGTGCACCTTCGCGTCGAACGCGACGGCGTCGCGCAGCGCGCGGGCAAGGGCCTTGAACTGCGCCTCGACGATGTGGTGGGCGTTGCGCCCGTACGGGACGTGGACGTGCAGCGCCACCCGCGCGTTCGACACGAACGACTCGAAGATGTGCCGGGTCATCGTGGTGTCGTAGTCCGGGCCGATCATCGGGGCCATGCCGTCCGGCTCGACGTGCACGAGGTAGGGGCGGCCGGAGACGTCGACGGTGACCTGCGCGAGCGCCTCGTCCAGCGGGATCGACGCGTCGGCGAAGCGGCGGATGCCGGCCTTGTCGCCGAGCGCCTCCCGGAACGCCTGGCCGAGGGCGATGGAGGTGTCCTCGATCGTGTGGTGGCTGTCGATGTGCAGGTCGCCGGTGGTCTTGACGGTCAGGTCGAACGACCCGTGCTTGCCGATCTGGGCCAGCATGTGGTCGAAGAACCCCACGCCGGTCGCGACGTCGACCTGCCCGGTCCCGTCGAGGTCGATCTCCACGAGGACCTGGGTCTCCTTGGTCCCGCGCTCGATCCTTCCCTTGCGACTCACTGACTCTCCTTAATATCGCCGACGGAGCCGGGGCGGGGGGTGCGGGGGGCCGTCCCCCCTCGTGATTGGCGCAGTGCGGTGCGGAACGCGGCCATCTCCTCCGGGGTGCCGATGGTGACCCGCAGCCACTCGGGCGGTCCCACCTCCCGGATCAGCACGCCGCGCTCGAGCAGGTTCTCCCAGACCCTCCGGCGGTCCGGGAACGTCCCGAACAGGACGAAGTTGGCGTCGGAGTCGGCCACCTCGAAGCCCGCGCCGCGCAGCCACGCGACGAGGCCGTCGCGTTCGCGGCGCAGCGCGTTGACGCCGCCGAGCAGCTCCTCGCGGTGGGCGAGGGCCGTGCGGGCCACGGCCTGGGTGACGGCCGACAGGTGGTAGGGCAGCCGGACGAGCAGCAGCGCGTCGAGGACGGCGGGGTCCGCGGCCAGGTAGCCGAGCCGCGTCCCGGCCATCGCGAACGCCTTGGACATCGTCCGGGTGACGATCAGCCGCGGGCGGCCGTCCAGCAGCGTCAGCGCGGACGGGGTCTCCGCGCGGCGGAACTCGCCGTACGCCTCGTCGACGACGACCATGCCCGGCGCGGCGCCCGCGACGGCCTCGATCGTCTCCAGCGGCAGCGCGGTGCCGGTGGGGTTGTTCGGCGAGGTGAGGAACACGATGTCGGGGCGGTGCTCCTCGACGGCCGCGACCGCGCGGGCGGGGTCGATCCCGAAGTCCTCGTCGCGGCGGGCGTCGACCCAGCGCGTCCCCGACACCTCGGTGATGATCGGGTGCATCGAGTAGGACGGCTCGAAGCCGAGCGCGGTGCGGCCCGGCCCGCCGAACGCCAGCAGGATCTGCTGGAGGATCTCGTTGGAGCCGTTCGCGGCCCACACCCGGCCGGCGGTGAGCCCGATCCCGGGGGTGTCGGCGTTGAGGAAGGCGGCGAGGTCCTCGCGGAGGGCGACGGCGTCGCGGTCGGGGTAGCGGTTCAGCGTCCCGGCGACGTCCATGACGGCCTCGCCGAGGGCCTTCACCAGCCGCTCGGACGGCGGGTACGGGTTCTCGTTGGTGTTCAGCGCGTACGGGACGTCCAGCTGGGGCGCGCCGTAGGGTTCGCGGCCGCGCAGGTCGTCCCGCAGCGGCAGGTCGTCGAGCGAGGTCACGAAGGTATCGTCCAATCACCGTGCTCGTCTGGTACGGCTCCGCCGAAACGGGCCTTCAGAGCGGCGCCGTGGGCGGGCAGGTCCTCCGCCTCGGCGAGCGCGACGACGCGGGCCGTGGCCTCGGCGAGGGCGTCGCGGTCGTACTCCACGACGTGCACGCCGCGCAGGAACGACTGGACCGACAGCCCGGACGAGTGGCAGGCGCACCCGCCGGTCGGCAGGACGTGGTTGGACCCCGCGAGGTAGTCGCCGAGCGAGACCGGCGCGTGCCGCCCCACGAAGATCGCCCCGGCGTTGCGGACGCGGGCGGCGACGGCGGCGGCGTCCGCGGTGTGGATCTCCAGGTGCTCGGCGGCGTAGGCGTCCACAACCTTCAGGCCCGCCTCGACGTCGTCCACGAGCACGATGCCGGACTGCCGCCCGGCGAGGGCCTCGGTGATCCGCTCGGTGTGCTTGGTGCGGGCGACCTGCGCCTTCAGCTCGGTCTCGACCTCGTCGGCGAGCCGCGGCGCGTCGGTGACCAGCACGGCGGCGGCGAGCGTGTCGTGCTCGGCCTGGCTGATCAGGTCGGCGGCGACGTCGACCGGGTCGGCGGTGGCGTCGGCGAGGATCGCGATCTCGGTGGGGCCGGCCTCGGCGTCGATGCCGATCACGCCCTTGAGCAGCCGCTTGGCGGCGGCGACGTACACGTTGCCGGGCCCGGTGACGAGGTCGGCGCGGCGGCACTCCTCGGTGCCGTAGGCGAACATCGCGACCGCCTGGGCGCCGCCGGCGGCGTACACCTCGTCGACGCCGAGCAGCGCGCACGCGGCGAGGATCGTCGGGTGCGGCAGGCCGCCGAACTCGCGCTGCGCGGGCGAGGTGACGGCCAGCGAGGCGACACCCGCCTCCTGCGCGGGGACGACGTTCATGACCACGCTGGACGGGTACACGGCCCGCCCGCCCGGCACGTAGAGGCCGACCCGCTCGACCGGGATCCAGCGCTCGGTGACCGTGCCGCCCGGCACCACCTGCGTGGTGACGTCGTCGCGGCGCTGGGCGCGGTGCACGATCCGGGCGCGGCGGATGCTCTCCTCCAGCGCGTCGCGGACGGCCGGGTCGAGGCCGGCGAGCGCCCGGTGGACCGCCTCGACCGGGACCCGGACGTCGTCCAGTTCGACGCCGTCGAAGTTCTTCGTGTGCTCCCGGACCGCCGCGGAGCCCCGATGCCGGACGTCCTCGCAGATGGGCCGCACCTTGTCCAGGGCGGCCTCGACGTCGAGATCGGCGCGGGGCAGCACGGAGCGCAGGTCGCCGGGGAGCGAGCCGCGCAGGTCGATACGGGAAATCACCCGTCCAGTCTACGGAGTGCGATCCACCGCTCGCCCCGTGTCTCAGGTGCCGAGACAGAGGTGTCGGTCACGCAGGAAGGCGCCCGTCAGGCCAGGAACTCGCCGTCGAGCACGGTGACCGCCGCGCCGGAGAGGGCGACCCGGTCCCCGCGCAGCGCCACGCGGACGTATCCGCCGCGCGCCGACGCCTGGAAGCCGGTCATGGTGTCGCGGCCGAGGCGCTCGGCCCAGTACGGCGCGAGGGCGCAGTGCGCCGAGCCGGTGACGGCGTCCTCGCCGTCTCCGGGCAGGACGCGCGGGGCGAGGAACCGGGACACGAAGTCGTGGTCGCGGCCCGGCCCGGCCGCCGCGGTGACGATCACGCCGCGGGCGTCGATCCCGGCGAGCGCGGGGACGTCGGGGCCGAGCCCGCGGACGGCCTTCTCGTCGGCGACCTCGGCGAGCACGTCGTTCTGGGCGCTGCGTCCGGCGGCCACCACCGGGACGCCGAGCGCTTCGGCGAGTCCGGCGGGGACGTCGATAGGGTCGGGCGGGCAGGCCGGGAAGTCCATGGACAGCTCCCCCGTCCCGTCCCCGGTGACGGTGAGGACGCCGCTCTCCAGCGTCCGGAAGCGGATCGGCACGCCGGGCGCCACGATCCCGGCGGTGTACAGGGCGTGCGCGGCGCCGAGGGTGGCGTGGCCGCACAGCGCGACCTCGACCACCGGCGTGAACCAGCGCAGCTCGAACTCCGCGCCGGGGTCGTCGACGGGGCGGACGAACGCGGTCTCGGCGTGCTTCATCTCGGCGGCGACCCGCTGCATCCACCCGGCGTCGGCGGCGTCCTGGAGCAGGCACACCGCGGCGGGGTTGCCGGCGAACGGGCGGTCGGTGAAGGCGTCCACGACGAGCATCCTCATGGCGCCGACGCTACCGGCCGCCCCCGCGAGGGCGGCAGGGCCGATCGGCGGGAGTGGCCCGCTTCCGGCGCCGGGCCGGAACCGTGCCGCCGTCTTGACCAGCGAGATGACTCGGCCGCTTCACAGTCTGAAAAACGAGCCCTTACCAAGATCATCCACTTGGACGTACTCTGGCGTAACAAGGCGTTCCCCCCGGGGCGCCCGGAAGCGTGGGAGAAGAAGTGTGACCGAGCGGCTCGCCCTGTTCCCCCTGGGCACCGTGCTGTTCCCAGGGCTCGTCCTCCCGCTGCACCTGTTCGAGGACCGGTACCGGCGGCTGATCTCCGACCTGCTGGACCGGCCCGAGCCGCGCTGCTTCGGCGTCGTCGGCATCGAGCTCGGCCACGAGGTCGGCGAGAGCGCGGCGCACCGGCTCGCCGAGGTCGGCTGCGTCGCCGAGCTGCGCGAGAGCACCCAGCACCCCGACGGGCGGTACGACATCGTGACGGTCGGCTCCCGGCGGTTCCGGCTGAAGGAGCTGGACCGGTCCCGGCCCTACCTCCAGGGCGAGGTGGAGTACCTCCCAGAGGACCCGGGCGCGGACCCCTGGCCCGTCGCGCGGCACGTCCACCGGCTGTACCGGCTGTACCGGCACCGCATGGGCGCGTCCGGCGCGGGGCGGCTCGCGGAGGAGAAGGCGCCCGCCGAGCCGGTGGCCCTGTCCTACATGATCGCGGCGTCGCTCGTCCTGGACGGCCACGACAAGCAGCGGCTCCTGGAATGCGAGGACGCCACCCTCCGCCTGGAGGCCGAACGCGACCTGCTGGCGAGGGAGAACCGCATCCTGGAGGTGCTCCCGATGATCCCGGCCGGGCAGTTCCTGGACGGGTCGTTCCACCCCAACTGACGCGATCGCGGGAGACTGCCCCCATGAGCACCGCGAAATCCAGGGGCGGCAAGGCGGCGCGGGGCGGCACGGGCACGCCCGCGACGGTCGCCGCCGCCCGGGCGAAGATCGAGTTCACGCTGCACTCCTACGAGGCCGACCCGGACGCCGAGTCCTACGGGGAGGCCGCCGCCGACGCCCTCGGCGTCCCGCACGGGCGGCTGTTCAAGACGTTGCTCGCCGAGGTCGACGGGCGGCTGACCGTCGGCGTCGTCCCCGTCTCGTCGAGCCTGGACCTGAAGGCGCTCGCCGCGGCCGCCGGCGGCAAGAAGGCGCGGATGGCCGACCCGCGCGACGCCGAGCGCGCCACCGGCTACGTCGTCGGCGGGATCAGCCCGCTCGGGCAGCGCCGGACGCTGCCGACCGTGATCGACGAGTCGGTGTCAGCGCTCGCCACCGTCTACGTCTCGGCCGGCCGGCGCGGACTCCAGATCGAGCTGGTGCCCGCCGACCTCGTCCGGCTCACCGGCGCCCGGCTCGCCCCGATCGCCCGCGGGTAGCCGCCTGACGACCAGTTCCAGCAGCGCGTACGCGGCGACGGCGGGCAGCGCCCAGGAGACGAGGAGGCCCTTGGCGCGCAGCTCGGCGACACCGGCCACGGTGGTCCGGTCGGGCGCGGTCCGGACCGCGTCCTGGAAGTCCGCGAGCCCGATCGCGTGTCCGGTCCGCCAGGCGAGCAGCGCCGCGGCGCAACCGCCCAGGGCCAGCCCGAGCAGCAGCGCGATGTCGTTGCGGCGACCGCCGGCCCGGTAGGCGGCGGCGCCGCACAGCAGCCCCGCGACGGCGCAGATCAGCGCGAACCGCGCGTCCACGCCGATCGGGCCCTGCCCTTCCGGGTCGGCGAGGAGGGCCTCACCCTGGACGATCACATACGTCACCTCGGGGACCGTGACGGCCCAGAGGAGCCCCGCGAGCGGTCCGAGGAGCGTCATGATGGCGGCGATGACCACTCCAGCAGCCCAGGGCCTCGCCGCGAAGAACCGCACCGCCAAGAGCCTCCCCGCGGGTCCCCGCACCTCGTACGCTCCTAGATGTGAGTCCACTGACAGCGAAAGCCTAGCCTGCCCGATTCCGGCCCACGATCGCCCCGACTACTGGGATAATGTGCCCGACATGTCCGGATTCAGTCCCGCGTTCGAACGCCTCGGCGCCGCGCTGGCGGCCGTCGTCCTGCAGCAGCAGGAGACGCTCGCCGAGTTCCTGCCGCGCGAGGACTGGAGCGCCGACCTGACCGCCCGCACCTACTCCAGCGGCGGCGTCACCGTCCGGGTCTCGCTGCTCGGCAGCTACGCCGCCCGGGAGCGGACCTGGCTGTGGGGATGGGCGAATCCGCAGTTCGGCGACGCGCACCCCGCCGTCACCCCGACCCTGGGCATCCGGACGCTCGGCGAGCGGCTCGGCATCACCGAGTTCACCACCCCCGAGGTCGACCTGTCCTGGTACGAGGGGCCCGCCGGGCACGGCGGCGAACTGGTCGCGATGGCCGCGGGCGGCGTCCTCGGCGGCGGCGGGTACATCGGCGCCGGCTACGACGGCGGCTCGGCCTACCTCCACGTGGACGATCCGCAGGCGCCGCCCGCCCGGTGGGACCCCGTCACGGTCCCCCGGCTGCTGACCAACGCGGCCGCCCTGTTCCCGCACGAGCCGCGGCTGACGCTCGCGGGGCTGCTGTCGCACCACCGCGTCCCGTTCCGGCAGACGGACGTGCTCACCGAGGCCCTGCCGGCCGGCGGCGGGACCGCCCGCGCCACCTTCGACGGACTCGGCCGCTTCGTCGGCTGGAAAGCGGAACTGACCCCCGTCTCCCTCGGCACCTGACCTCGCGCCGGCCCGGTGCGAGGCACCGGGCCGGGCGCTGGAGATCAGCCCAGGCAGGAGGGGCCCAGGAGTTGCTTCAGGTCGCCCATCAGTGCTGGGGACGGGGCCACTCGCAGGCGGTCGTCCAGGCGGACGACCGTCGTGCGCGGGCCGTTCTGCACGTGGAGGTGGACCTCGGCGGTGCCGGGATGGGTGATCAGCACCTCCTTCAGCCGCGACACCGTCGGCGGCGTGCAGCGGCCGAGCGGCATCGTGACCGAGAACGGCCCGGACGCGTCGGTGACCGTCAGGTCCGGCTGGGTGACCTCCATCGCGATGATCTTCGCGACGTCCTCGCGGCGGTCCAGCCGCCCCTTGACGACCAGGATCGCGTCCTCGGCGAGCAGCGTGGAGCACAGCTGGTACGACGACGGGAAGCACAGCACCTCGATGGAGCCGGCGAGGTCCTCCAGCTGGAACATCGCCCACGAGTTGCCCTGCTTGGTGACCTTGCGCTGGAGCCCCGACAGCAGGCCCGCCACGATCACGACCTGGCCGTCCGGCCGCTCCCCCTCGTTCAGCGCGGCGATCGCGCAGTCGGCCTCGCGCTCCAGGATGTGCTCCACGCCGAGGAGCGGGTGGTCGGACACGTACAGGCCGAGCATCTCCCGCTCGAACGCGAGGAGCGTGGTCTTGTCCCAGTCGTCGCCGTCGGGGATCGTGACGGCGAACGCGTCGTCGCCGCCCTCCTCCTCCAGCGCCCCGAACAGGGAGTCCTGGCCCACGGCCTCCTTGCGCTTGATGTCGATGACGGAGTCGATGGCCTGCTCGTGCACCATCAGCAGCGACTTGCGCCGGTGCCCCAGCTCGTCGAACGCCCCGGCCTTGATCAGCGACTCCACGACCCGCTTGTTGCACACGATCGGCGGGACCTTGTTGAGGAAGTCGTTGAAGTCGGTGTAGGCGCCCTTCTCCTTGCGGGCCGCGACGATGCCGTCCACCACGTTGGTGCCGACGTTGCGGACCGCCGACAGCCCGAAGCGGATCTCGGTGTCGCCGAGCGGCGTGAAGTCGGCCTCGGAGGTGTTGACGTCCGGCGGCAGGACGGTCAGGCCCATCCGGCGGCACTCGCTCAGGTAGAGGGCGCTCTTGTCCTTGTCGTCGCCGACGGACGTCAGCAGGGCGGCCATGTACTCGGCCGGGTAGTTCGCCTTGAGGTACGCCGTCCAGTAGGAGACCAGGCCGTACGCGGCGGAGTGCGCCTTGTTGAACGCGTAGTCGGAGAACGGGACGAGGATGTCCCACAGCGTCTTGACGGCCTCCTTGGAGAAGCCGTTGTCGAGCATGCCCTTCTCGAAGCCGACGAACTGGGCGTCCAGCTCGGCCTTCTTCTTCTTGCCCATGACGCGGCGGAGCAGGTCCGCTTTCCCGAGCGTGTACCCCGCCACCTTCTGCGCGATCGCCATGACCTGCTCCTGGTAGACGATCAGGCCGTAGGTGGTGTCGAGGATCTCCTTGAGCGGCTCCTCCAGCTCCGGGTGGATCGGGGTGATCTCCTGCTGGCCGTTCTTGCGGAGCGCGTAGTTGGTGTGGGAGTTGGCGCCCATCGGACCCGGCCGGTACAGGGCGCCGACGGCGGAGATGTCCTCGAAGTTGTCCGGCTTCATCAGCCGCAGCAGCGAGCGCATCGGGCCGCCGTCGAACTGGAACACGCCGAGCGTGTCGCCGCGGGCGAGCAGGTCGTAGGTCGGCTGGTCGTCCAGCGGGAGGTCGAGCAGGTTGACCTCGGTGCCCTTGTTCTTCCTGATCCCCTGGAGGGCGTCGTCGATGATCGTCAGGTTGCGCAGGCCCAGGAAGTCCATCTTCAGCAGGCCGAGCGTCTCGCAGGTCGGGTAGTCGAACTGCGTGATGATGGCGCCGTCGGCGTCCCGCCGCATGATCGGGATGTGGTCGGTGATCGACTCACCGGACATGATGACCCCGGCGGCGTGCACGCCGGTCTGGCGGATCAGCCCCTCCAGGCCCTGCGCCAGGTCCATGATCTGCTTGACGTCGGTCTCTTCCTCGTACAGCTTGCGCAGCTCGCCCGCCTCGCCGTAGCGGGGGTGCTTGTCGTCGAAGATCCCCGACAGCGGGATGTCCTTGCCCATCACGGTGGGCGGGAACGCCTTGGAGATCCGGTCGCCCAGCGCGTACGGGAAGCCGAGGACGCGGCCGGCGTCCTTGATGGCGGCCTTCGCCTTGATGGTGCCGAAGGTGGCGATGAACGAGACCTTGTCGGCGCCCCACTTCTCCGTCGTGTACTTGATGACCTCGGCGCGCCGGTCTTCAGGGAAGTCGATGTCGATGTCGGGCATGGACGCGCGCTCGGGGTTCAGGAACCGCTCGAAGATCAGCCCGTGCGGGATCGGGTCGAGGTCGGTGATGCCCATCGCGTACGCGATCAGCGAGCCCGCGGCGCTGCCCCGCCCCGGGCCGACGAGGATGCCGTTCTCCTTCGCCCAGTTGATGAAGTCGGCGACGACGAGGAAGTAGGACGGGTACCCCTTGCCGAGGATGACGCCCATCTCGTACTCGGCCTGCTCGCGGTACCCGTCCGGCAGGCCGGCGGGGAAGCGGCGCTCCAGGCCGTTCCAGACCTCCTTGCGGAACCAGCTCTCCTCCGTCTCGCCCTCCGGGACGGGGAAGCGGGGCATGAGGTCCTTGGACTCGAACATGCCGGACGGGTCGACCCGCTCGGCGATCATGAGGGTGTTGCGGCACCCCTCGGCCCAGATGCCGGACGTGTCGATCCCGCGCATCTCCTCGGCCGTCTTGATGTAGTAGCCGCTGCCGTTGAAGCGGAACCGGTCGGGGTCGGCGAGCTGCTTGCCCACCTGGACGCACAGCAGCGCGTCGTGCGCGGTGGCCTCCGACTCGTGCGTGTAGTGCGAGTCGTTGGTGACCACCGGCGGGATGTTCAGCTTCTTGCCGATGTCGATCAGGCCCTGGCGGACCTGCCGCTCGATGTCGAGGCCGTGGTCCATCAGCTCCAGGAAGTAGTTCTCCTTGCCGAGGATGTCCTGGAACGTGGCCGCGGCCTTGAGCGCCTCGTCGAACTGGCCGAGCCGCAGCCGGGTCTGCACCTTGCCGGACGGGCAGCCGGTCGTGGCCATCAGGCCCTCGGCGTGCTCGGCGAGCAGCTCCTCGTCCATGCGGGCGTACTTGAAGACGAACCCCTCGGTGTACGCGCGGCTCGACAGCTTGAACAGGTTGTGCAGGCCCGTCCTGTTCCGCGCCCAGAGCGTCTTGTGGTTGATCAGGCCGCCGCCGGAGACGTCGTCGCGCTTCTGGCTCGGCTCACCCCACTGGACCTTCTTCTTGTGGAACCGGGACTCGGGCGCCATGTACGCCTCGATCCCGATGATGGGCGTGACCCCGGCCGCCATCGCCCGCTTGTGGAAGTCGTAGGCGCCGTGCATGTTGCCGTGGTCGGTCATGGCGATCGCGGGCATCCGCTGCCGCTCGACCTCTTCGAACATCTGCTTCAGGCGAGCGGCTCCGTCGAGCATGGAGTACTCCGTATGAACATGCAGGTGAACGAAAGAGTCGGGCATGCCTGTTGCGCCTCCTGCTCATCGCATGCGAACGCCCACGTGCGTGGCCGGCACGTGTCGCGCGATCGGTCCCGGGGGAAGATCGTCAACCCGGGCCGGGGCGCCGGGATGACGCGGTGCGAAGAGCCTAACCCGCCTCCCGCGGCCCACGCGCCCCGACGCGCCCAATCCCGCGGGCACTACGGTAGGCGCCCGGCGGGACACCGAGGGTGCGCTTGAAGTGCCGGGTCAGGTGGGCCTGGTCGGCGAAGCCGGTGCGCGCCGCGACGTCGGCCGGGGGCAGGCCCTCGTCCAGCAGGGCGCGCGCCGCCCGCACCCGCACCTGGTTGAGGTAGGCGTGCGGCGGCAGCCCGACGGTGTCGCGGAAGGCCCGCAGCAGCGGGAACGGGCGGGTCCCGACGGCCTCGGCCAGCCGGTCCAGTGACGGCGGGTCGACGAGGTTCGCGTGCAGGATGTCGCGCGCTTCGCGCACGGCGGGCGGCACGGCCGCGGACGCGCGGTGCCCCCGGACGCGGGCGTGCCGGGTGAGCAGGCCGGCCAGCGCGGTCCGCAGCAGGGTGGACGCGGCCAGCGCGTCCCCCTTCTCCCCCGCGCGGTGCACGGCGCGCAGCATCTCGGCGGCGGCCGGGTCGTCCAGGACGGGGTCCGGGAACGCGGGGGTGCCGGGACGCGCGCCCAGGTCGGCGGCGACGTCGGTCACCACGTCCACCGGCGGGTACAGCACACGGTACGCCCAGCCCTCCGGCGTCCCCGCGTGACCGCCGTGGACGACGCCCGGGTTGACGACCACGACCGAGCCGGCCCCGGCGCGCTCGACGCCCGTACCGAGCTCGAACTCCTCCACGCCCGCCTCGATGACGCCGAACACGTACCCGTCGTGGGTGTGCCGGTTGAAGCGGTGCGTCACGAAGCGCGCGCGCAGCAGGTCGACGTCCGGCAGCGCCGGATGCCGGTAGTGGTATGCCACCTCCGCCCCCATATCGGGCATCTTATCCGCGTCTCACTAACTGAGACGGCCTGTCCGCCGTTTGGAGCGGCCGCGGTTCCCGCGTACCATCGGACCGTGGAACGTCGCCATTTCGGGTTTACGCAGCCGGCTCCGGACGAGCCGGTCGCCGCGACCTGAGCGACGACCCCCGGAGCCGGCCGAGGCGGAGCCCATCGCGGGCCCCGCCTCTTCTGTTGAACGGACGCGGCCCGGGCGCGACATCCCCCTTGCGCGGAAGGCCGCCGCACCAGAGGGAGACCCCGCATGCACGACCAGGTCCTCGACGCCGCCGGCCACGGCGCCGCCGAGCACGGGGCCCAAGCCGTACGACGCGAAGGCGGGCACGTGCGACTACGCCGCCGACAGCTCCGGCGGTCAGGTCAAGGACGTCG
>NZ_SMKB01000506.1:0-958 GCF_004348575.1 Actinomadura sp. 7K534 | reverse complement strand
CCCCACTTCCTTCGGCACCCCTGGCCGGTCAAGTAGCCCGCCGCCCCCGACGCCGACGGATCTGCCGGTCTCCAGCGCGGGCCAGACGCCACCGGACTGGACGCCCCACGAGCCGGGCACCGCACCGCAGCAGGGCGCGTCGCCGCAACCGCCCGGTGGGGCTGCTTCGAGGTCGGAGACTGATTCGGGCGAGCCGCCGTCCAGCGGCCGCCCCCACCCGCCGAGCGGTACTTCTTTCGGCAGCCCCGGTCCTTCAAGTGGTCCGCCGGCGCCGACGTCGTCAGATCGACCGATCCAAGGCGCGAGTGAGGAGCCCTCGGACTGGACGCCCCGCGAGCCGGGCACCCCCTCGCAACCAGGTGCGGCACCAGCGTCGCAGGACGAGCAGTCGCCGCCTGGGACGCCTCACACACCGGGCGCCCCTTCCGCCGCCGGCGCTGTGTCCTCGGGCGGGTCTCCCCGCTGGGGTGAGCCGGAGTCGGTTGAGGCCGGCGCTTCCTCACCGGGCCGCGACGCAGGTGAGGCGTCCTCGGACTGGACGCCGCGGGAGCCCGGAACTGCACCGCAGCAGGACGCGTCGTCGGCGTTGGCTGAGACTGCTTCGTGGGCGGTACGTGGGGCGGGTGAGTCGTCGTCGAGTGGGGCGTCGGGCGCTTCCTCGGCGGGCGGCACAGGTCCTGCGGGCAGTTCACCGATGCCGGGTCCGTCGGAGTCTCTTGGAAGCGACGCTCCGCGATCCGGTCGTGAGGTCGGGGAGGGGCCGCCGTCCTGGGGCTCCTCTGAGGCTTCAGGGCCGGAGCGGTCGTCCTCGCAGGCGGAGCGGTCGCCGTCTTGGGCGCCTCACACGCCTGGCGCCTCCTCCGCTGCTGCCGGGCCTGGATCCTCGGGTGAGTCTTCGCGGTGGGGGGAGCCGGAGTCGGCTGAGGGCGGTGCCGGTGAGGGGGGGTCGCCTTGGGCG
>NZ_SMKB01000505.1:0-992 GCF_004348575.1 Actinomadura sp. 7K534 | reverse complement strand
GGGGAGTGCGGGTCGGGGGGAGGCCAGGCGACCAGCGCGCGGCCCCACGTCACGCCCGCACCGAAACCGGCGAGCAGGACCAGGTCCCCGGGCGCGATCCGGCCCTCCCGGACCGCCCGGTCCAGGGCGTAGGGGAGGCTCGCGGCGCCGATGTTGCCGACGTCGTGCCCGGCGATCATCAGCTGCGCCGGGTCCAGGCCCGCCTCGCCGGCCAGCGAGGCGACCAGCCGCGGGTTGGGCTGGTGCGGGACGACCAGCGCCAGGTCGGCGGGCTTGATCCCGGCGTCCTCGGCGGCGCCGGCCACCAGCCGCGGGAACACCCCGGTGATGAAGTCGCGCACCGCCCGCCCGTCCATGCGGATGGTGTGCCCGCGGCCCGCCACGGTCCCGGCGGTGGCGGGGGCGCGGCTGCCGCCGGCGGGGATGAGCACGTCCCCGGCGCGCGTGCCGTCCGACCCGAGCGTGACCGGCCCGATCCCGTGCGGCGCCGCGACCGGCCCGATCACCGCCGCCGCGGCGCCGTCGCCGAACAGCGCGGCGGTGGCGCGGTCGGCGGAGTCGAGGAACCGCGAGTACACCTCCACGCCGATGACCAGCGCGTACGGCGCGGGGTCGGGGCGGCCGGCCAGCCAGCCGACCGCGGCCGACAGCCCGTAGACGAACCCGGCGCAGGCGGCGGAGACGTCGAACGCGGCGGCGCGGCCCGCGCCCAGCAGCGCCTGCACGCGGCAGGCGGTGGAGGGGCCGAGCTCGTCGGGGGTGGAGGTGCCCAGGACGATCAGGCCGATGTCGGCGGCGGCCACCCCCGCCCGCGCGAGCGCGCGGTCCGCGGCGGCCGCGGCCAGGTCCGAGGACGCCTGCCCCGGGTCGGCGACGTGGCGGTTGCGGATCCCGGTGCGCTCCTCGATCCAGGACGGCCCGAGCCCCAGCGACCGGGACAGGTCCCCGCTGGGCACGCGCCGGGCGGGCAGGTACGACCCCGTGCCCCGGAT
>NZ_SMKB01000504.1:0-1000 GCF_004348575.1 Actinomadura sp. 7K534 | reverse complement strand
GTGGGGGGTCGTCCCCCCACAGGGTGCAGGCATGAGCGAAGCGAACCGGGGGGTGTGGGGGGTCGTCCCCCCACAGGGTGCAGGCGTGAGCGGACCGCACCGGCCGTGGCTGGTCGCGGACGTCGGCGGCACGAACGCGCGGTTCGCGCTGGTGGACGGCCCGGACGGCGCCCCCTACCGCGTCCGTTCGCTGCCGACCCGCGACCACGCCGGGCTCGCCGAGGCCGCGGCCGCGTACCTCCGCGAGCACGCGGAAGGCGTCCGGCCGTCCGCCGCGTGCCTCGCGGTGGCGGGGCCGGTCACGGGCGAGACGTTCCGCCTGACCAACGCGGGCTGGCCGAAGGGCACTCCGGAGGAGGTCCGAGCCCACCTCGGCCTGCCTCACCTAGAGGTCATCAACGACTTCGAAGCCCTCGCACTGGCGCTCCCGTGCCTGGGCCCCGACGACCTGGTCCCGATCGGTGAGGACCGCCCGTCCGCCGGCGGGACCCTCGCGGTGGTCGGTCCCGGCACCGGGCTGGGCGTGGCGGGTCTCGTTCCGACGCCGTCCGGGTGGGTGCCGCTGCCCGGCGAGGGCGGCCAGGTCGACATCCCGGCCGCGACCGACCGGGAGGTCGAGGTCGCGCGGCTGCTGCGCGCCGAGCGCGGCTCCGCGACCGCCGAGCTGCTGCTGTCCGGGGACGGCCTGGCCCGCATCCACCGGTACCTCGCGACCCTCGACGGCGCGCCGGTCGGACCGCTGACCGCGCAGCGGATCTGCGAGCGCCGCGACGACCCGGTATGCCGCGAGGCGCTGCACATGTTCTGCGCGCTGCTCGGCTCGCTGGCGGGGAACGCCGCCCTGACGCTCGGCGCCCGGGGCGGCGTCTACCTCGGCGGCGGCATCCTCCCGCGCATCGCGGACGTGCTGCGCGACAGCGCGTTCCGCGCCCGCTTCGAGGGGAAGCCCCCCGTCGAGGACTACCTGCGCGGCATCCCCACCGCGCTCATCGTCCACCCC
>NZ_SMKB01000503.1:0-1005 GCF_004348575.1 Actinomadura sp. 7K534 | reverse complement strand
GCCGCCCACCCCGACGCCGCCGCCCGGTTCGAGGCGCTCGGCAGGACCGACCGGTACCGGCTGATCCTGCCGCTGCTGAAGGCCAGGACCCCCGCCGGGCGCCAGGCCCGCCTCACCAGGGCGATCTCCGACCTGCTGAACCGCGGCTGACCGCGCCGCCCCAACGGAACGGAGCGCCGGTGCCCGCCGCACTTCGCGAACTGACCGTCCACATCGACACGGGACGCTGGAGCGAGACGGTCCTGGACGCCGTCGACCTCGACGTGCCGGACGGGAAGATCACCGCCCTGCTCGGCGAGTCCGGATGCGGCAAGTCCATGGCCGCCGCGGCGCTCACCGGCACCCTCCCCGACACCGCCACGAGCACAGGGCAGGTGCACGTCGACGGCGAGCCGGTGCGCGGGCAGGGCCAATGGCGGCTCCTCCGCGGCGGCACCGTCGGGCTGCTGCCCCAGGCGGGCGTCACGGCCTTCCGCGCCGGGGAGACCGTCGGCGCGCAGCTGCGCGCCCTGGAGGACCGGTACCGGCGGTGGAGCGTCGGCCGCGCCTGCGCCGCCGCCCGGTATCCCGCCGAGCTGGCCGATCTGTACCCGGACCAGCATTCGGGCGGCCAGATCCAGCGCGCCGCGCTCGCCGCCGCGCTGCTGCCCGCGCCGCGCGTCCTCGTCGCAGACGAACCGGCCGCCTCGCTCGACACCGGGACCGCCTACGGCGTGTGGGTCACCCTCCGCCGGTACGCCGACGCCGGAGCCGCCGTCCTGGTGATCACCCACGACGTGCCGATGCTCGCCGCGACCGGGATCGCCGACCACGCCGCGCTCATGCACGGCGGGAAGATCGTCGCCACCGGCGGCCTCGCCGGCCTGGCCGCACTGGAGGACCCCTACGTGCGCGGCTTCTTCCAGCCGAGCGGCCACTGACCCCGCACGGCCGTTGCCGGTACGGGCGCGTGCCGGGGAGGGCGCGGGCGGGTTCGCCAAGTCCCCGTAAAGATCGGGCAGGGGG